>NZ_JAPTGC010000013.1 GCF_026891935.1 Methanocorpusculum vombati
CCCCCTCCCTTCATACCCCGACCCCCTACCTGCCGCAACCAAAGAACGTAAGTATAAACACTAATGCTCACCTAATATTATGTTGCCGTGAGAGGAGGGTTGGATGAAAACTGAGGTTCTCAAAAGCATCAAAGAAACCGAAGCCCAATGTAAATCCACGATCACTGCAGCCCAGACCGAACGTGAGCAGATTCTTGCAAACGCCCGGCTCGAAGCTGACAACCTGATTGCCAAGGCAACAACCGTTGCCGAGGATTACAAAAAGCAGCGTCTTTCAGATGCACGAAATGTTGCAGCAGCAAAACATGCCGCAATCGTGGAACAAGGCAAAACAGACGCCGACGCCACCATTGCACAGGGAAGCAAAAAACTCCCCCAGGCAGCATCGCTGTTTGTAGAACGGTTTAAGGAGAAACTGCATGTTTCAGCCTAAACCGATGACGCATCTGCTCATTGCAGCGCCTAAAGAGCAGATGGCGTCAGTTGTGACTGAACTATACCGTCACCGAGTCTTCCACATCACCGATTTTGTAGACCAGGGCAAAGAAGGCTATGAAGGTGTTCGTCTAGGCACCCCTCTCGAAGGGGCCGGCGAACTCTCCACCAGCCTCCTCAAAATACGTTCCATCGAAAACGTATTCCAGACAAGCCCTGAAACGCTCTTCGACGTCCCTAAGCGTCCTGTAGCAACGATCCGACAAGCAATTGAGCGTGAACTTCCCGCCATCGAAGCAGAAGTAAACGACCTCACGGTACAACGATCGGCTGCAGAATCCCGCATCCGGGAATGCGAACAGCGCATCACTGAACTCAGACCTTTTGCACTCGTACCGCTCGAGATGGATCTCTACCGCGGCTACGACAGCATCACTGCAATCGCCGGATACATCGACCACGACATTGACCTAAGCGTCCCGCATGAAAAATACTATGCAGCACGCAAAGAAGGCAACTTCATCGTCGTATTCGCCGAAACCAAAGATGTCGCAGAAATCGAACGCACCCTATCTGACGCCGGCTTCCAGTCCGTCACCATTCCAAACGAAACCGGAAGCGTCCAGGCCGCAGTGGACAAATACACCGCCGGCCAGAGTCAGGCAAAAGCCGCATTCGACAACGCAAACGCAAAAATTACCGAGCTCAAAGCAAAATACGCCGACTTACTCGCCGCATGCGACGAAGTACTGTCCGGCGATGTGGAACGAGCAGAAGCCCCGTTAAGGTTCGCAACAACCGAGGAAGCATTCGTCATCGATGGATGGGTCCCCGCAGATCACATCGAACCAATAACCGCGGGCTTAAACCAAGCAACCGGTGGCCGCGTATACGTAACTGTTGACGACGATGAAATCGACGCAACAGCAATTCCGGTGGAGTACAATAACCCATCGTTCGCAAAGCCCACTGAACTCTTCATGGACGTCTATGCACGCCCAAGATACAACGAAATTGACCCGACACTCATACTCGCCATCATGTTCCCGATCTTCTTCGGACTCATCGTTGGTGACGTAGGATACGGTATCATCTTCTTAATCCTTGCACTCTTCGCCAGAAAACTGGCAATGTTCAAAGGAGAAGGCGGTAAAAACCTAATCAAAATCCTTGTCGGCTCAAGTATCTCAACCATATTCTTCGGACTGCTCTACAGCGAGTTCTTAGGATATGCCCTGCCGTGGCACGCCATCATCTTCCAGCGCCACTTAGCCATCGGAGCAGACGCCGCAGCGCATGCAACCGGGCCGGACGCCATGCCCATGTTAATCATGTCCGTATGGTTCGGCATTGCCTACATCACGCTTGGCCGCATCTTTGGCATGATCAACCACTACAGAATGGATCACCCCGGCAAACACCGGAGCAAAGCAATCCTCGGACAGTTCGGATGGATCGCCATCCTCTGGGGTCTCTTAATCCTCGTCTGGTCCTTCTTCTCGATGGAACAGATGTTTGGAATCGTCGGCATGATGCCTGACCTCACCACCGCACCCCTGATCGCTCCCGGATTCTCCGTCGCAGCTCTCGGAGGACTCATTCTGCTCGTACTCGGATGCATCTTCCTCGCGCAGGAAAATGTACTCGACTTAATGGAAATCCCGACAATCATCTCGCACGTACTCTCCTTCTGTCGTATCGCCGCAGTCGGTCTGTCGTCCGTTGCAATCGCCATGGTCGTCAACTACCTCTCCTTTGGTATGTTCATCGACCCCGCCCTTGCACACCTCGATGCAGTCGGTGTAATAATGATAATCGTTGGCGTCCTCATCTTCATATGCGGACACGCCCTCAACGTAGGTCTTGGTATCCTTGGTGGAGGTCTCCACTCGATTCGTCTTCACTACGTTGAATTCTTCACCAAATTCTACGTTGGTGGAGGCATCAAGTACAATCCGTTCGGACTTAAACGCAAATTCTCAGAGGAGTAAAAATTATGGCAATTGAAACTATGACAGTTGAAGCAGCACAGGCAATGGCATCCGGATACACCGCAATCGGTGCAGGTCTCGCAGTCGGTCTCGCCGGCGTCGGAACCGGTCTTGGTGAAATGGGTATCGGAGCAGCCGCAGTCGGAGCAACCGCAGAAGACCGCGACATGTTCGGTCTCGCCCTTCTCTTCACCGTGCTTCCCGAAACCATCGTCATCTTCGGTCTTGTGATTGCACTGCTGCTGCTCTTCCAGTAAAGCGGAGGCTCGTGCAAATCATGGGACTCGAGGTTGTAGTTGACGAAATCAGGGCAAAGGGTGACCGCGAAGCCGCCCGGATCAAATCCGAGGCAGAAGCCGAAGCAAAGACCATAGTTGCCGACGCAACCAAACGTGCAGAAGAGATCCGCATCGCCGCAGAAACCGATGCCGCTCTCCAGGCAGACCGCATCATGATCCGTGAAGTCGCTGCCGCAAACCTGGTCGTAAAACGCGACCAGCTCAACGCACAAAAGGAACTGCTCGACAAAGTCTATGCCGAAGCCGCAAACGAAATCGCAAACCTTCCGGCCGACGTCCACGCAAAAGCCGTACGTTCCCTTCTGAAAGACGCTGTAAAACAGATCAAAGAAGGAACCGTATACGCCAACTCGCGTGACGAAGAAGCTGTCAAAACAGCTCTTGCGGAACTGAAGACCCTTTCCGGATTTACGTTCGGAGGAATCACCGACATCGACGGCGGTGTCGTAGTACAGAGCGCCGATGGCCAGCTCACGCTTGACCTCTCCTACCGCACCTTCATGGGCGAAGTATGGGAATCAAGCCTCAAAGACGCATCGGAGATACTGTTTGGAGCAAACTCCTAAACGAGTGAGGGAAACAAACAATGACTGAGGTAATGAGCGGTCCTGCTCCATACATCTATGTCTCAACCCGTATGCGGGTACGCAAAGCAAAACTCATCCCACGGGAAGAGTATCTCCGCATGCTGAACATGGGTCTCCCCGAGTTTACCCGACTCATTGAGGAGATGGAGTACAAACGCGAAATCGATGAACTCTCCGCATCATTCACCGGAGTAGACCTCATCGAAAACGCCATGTCCTGGAACCTCGCCAAAGAATACCAGCGGGTCATCGCACTCGCACCCGGCGAGATGAAAGGATTTACCCGTGATTACCTGCACAAATGGGATATTCAAAACATCTTGACTATCCTTCGTGGAAAAGTCCAGGGTCTCTCCGACGGAAAGATCCGGGCAGTACTTGTACCGGCCGGCGAACTCGACGCAGCAATGCTCGACCGCCTGCTCACCGAAACCAGCATCGAAAGAATTGTCGAAACCCTGCCCGAAAAGCAGATGGCAGCAATTCTCAGTGCCGGACTCGCAGAAGCACTCGAGACCCACTCCTTTGGGAAACTCGAAAACGAACTCTACAAGTACTACTACGCGACGCTGATCAAAGCAGCACGTGGCGGCATGAAAGGCGGCTTACCGTTCTTAAAATACGTCACATTTGAAATCGACATCAAAAATATCACCAACCTCTTCAGAATCCGTGCACAGGGAAAACCCGACACAAACACACTGGACATCTGGATCGAGGGCGGATCGTACCATGCCGACGAACTCGAGCGTCTCTGCTCGGTCGCAGGCCTGGACGAAGTTGTCGACACACTCAAAAAGAAAATCAAGTCGCCTGTACTCATCGAGGCACTCGAAGCACTCAGAGAAAAGAAACCGATCTACGCAATTGAAGGCATGCTGATTGCTGCACAGCTCAATCAGATGGACAACGTCTCCAAACGCAACCCGTTCTCAATCTCTCCGCTGCTCGTCTACCTCGAAAGAAAGAAGTATGAAGTAGCCAACCTCCGTGCACTCGCCCGCGGCAAAGAAGCAGGCTTAGCACCCGAGGTCCTTGAAAAATACTTGGTGATGTAATGGAAATCGCAGTTATTGGAAACAAGGAATTCGTCATTGGATTCCAGCTTGCGGGCGTACGCAAAACGTACTCCGCAGAAACTCCGGAGAAACTGACCGAGACCATCACCCGTGTCTTAAACGATCCCGAAGTTGGCATTCTCGTTCTTCAGAGCGCAGACCTTGAACAGATCCCGCGTCGTCTGCAGGTAACCATTGAAAACTCCGTCAAACCGACCATTGTAACCATTGGCGGCCAGGAGGCAGGTCTCTCCCTGAGAGAGCGTATAAAGCGTTCGGTGGGTGTTGATTTGTGGAAGTAAGTAATAAACCAGGAATACTCAAACGCATTGCAGGACCTGTGGTCACTGCAGTCGACCTTGACGCCCACATGTACGATGTGGTCAAGGTCGGCAACGAGGAGCTGATGGGTGAGGTCATCAAGATCGATGGTGAAGATATCATCATTCAGGTCTATGAATCCACCACGGGCATCCGCCCGGGAGAACCCGTCATAAACACCGGACTCTCGCTCGCAGTCGAGCTGGGTCCCGGACTGCTGACCAGCATTTACGACGGTATCCAGCGTCCGCTGGAAGTCCTCATCGAAAAGATGGGCAACTTCATCGCACGCGGAGTCACCGCACCCGGACTTGACCACGAAAAGAAGTGGGAATTCAAGCCCGTCGTAAGTGCCGGCGCAACCGTCAAACCCGGACAGATCATCGGTGAAGTACAGGAAACCCGCAGTATCCTGCACAAAATCATGATCCCGCCGAACGCAAAAGGCGGCGTTGTCAAAAACATCAAAGCAGGAAACTTCACCGTCGATGACATCATCATCGAACTTGACTCAGGCGAAGCATTCCCCATGATGCAGCGCTGGCCTGTTCGTGTCCCGCGTCCGTACGTCGAAAAACACACCCCGAACATCCCGCTTCTGACCGGTCAGAGAATCCTTGACGGACTCTTCCCGATCGCAAAAGGCGGAACAGCCGCAATCCCCGGCCCGTTCGGATCCGGAAAGACCGTCACCCAGCAGCAGCTGGCAAAATGGTCCGACGCAGAAATCGTCGTTTACATCGGATGCGGTGAACGCGGCAACGAAATGACCGAAGTGCTGACTGAGTTCCCCGAACTCACCGACCCGAAGACCGGAAACTCCCTCATGGAGAGAACCATCCTCATCGCAAACACTTCCAACATGCCGGTGGCAGCCCGTGAAGCATCCGTGTACACCGGAATCACTCTCGCCGAGTACTTCCGTGACATGGGCTACGACGTCGCACTCATGGCAGATTCCACCTCCCGGTGGGCAGAAGCAATGCGTGAAATCTGTTCCCGTCTCGAAGAAATGCCCGGTGAAGAAGGATACCCGGCATACCTCTCCTCCAGACTCTCCGAGTTCTACGAGCGTGCAGGACTTGTCCAGCCGCTTGCCGGCGGCAGCGGCTCTGTCTCCGTTATCGGTGCAGTATCCCCCGCAGGCGGAGACTTCTCCGAACCGGTTACCCAGAACACCCTCCGTATCGTCAAAGTCTTCTGGGCACTGGATGCAAACCTCTCCCGCAGACGCCACTTCCCGGCAATCAACTGGCTGCAGTCCTACTCCTTATACATGGCGCAGCTCAACGACTACTACGACGAAAAAGTCTCGCCTGAGTGGAACAAACTGCGCAGCTGGTTCATGGAAATCCTCCAGAAGGAAGCTGAACTTCAGGAAATCGTCCAGCTCGTCGGATCCGACGCACTGCCGGAAGCAGAACAGATCACCATCGAAGTTGCACGTATGATCCGTGAACTGTTCCTGCAGCAGAACGGTTTCGACCCGGTTGACACCTACTGCAGTCTCGAAAAACAGCTTGACATGTTCAAGATGATCAAAGCCTACGCAGACCTCGCCTACGCCGCACAGGCAGCAGGCGTCCCGCCGGTACAGATCCTTGCCGTCAAAGCAAAGAACGAGATGCCGCAGATCAAGTTCACCAAGGAATACAAACCAGTCCTTGACAAGATCTACGCAGAGATGGACGCTGAATTCAAAGCACTGAGGGCATAACCATGAAAGAATATAAGACAGTCTCCAAAGTTGCCGGCCCGCTGCTCTTCGTTGAGAAGACCGAACCGGTAAGTTATGAAGAGCAGGTCAGTCTTGTTCTGCCCGACGGAACACTCAAGCGCGGACAGGTTCTCGATACCTCCGAAGACCTCGTCGTCGTCCAGTGTTTCGAAACCACCACCGGTCTCGGCCGCGACACCGGTGTCCGTTTCCTCGGCGAAACGTTCAAGATGCCGGTCTCCAAGACCATGCTCGGACGTATCCTCTCCGGAGGAGGAAAACCCATCGACGGCGGACCGGACATCGTCCCCGACAAACGCCTTGACATCAACGGTGCTGCAATCAACCCGTATGCCCGCGGATCACCCCGTGATTTCATCCAGACCGGTATCTCCACCATCGACGGAACCAACACACTCGTCCGTGGTCAGAAGCTTCCGATCTTCTCCTCCGCAGGTCTCCCGCACAACGAGATTGCACTGCAGATCGCCCGTCAGGCAAAAGTGCCGGGATCCACCGAAGAGTTCGCCGTAGTATTCGCTGCAATGGGTATCACCCGGGAAGAAGCAAACTACTTCATGGCTGACTTCGAGAGAACCGGCGCACTGGAACGTGCAGTCGTCTTCCTGAACCTTGCAGACGACCCTGCTGTCGAGCGTACCGTTACCCCGCGTCTCGCACTGACCACCGCAGAATATCTCGCCTACGAACTCGGCTACCACGTGCTGGTTATCTTAACCGATATGACCAACTACTGTGAAGCACTCCGTCAGATCGGCGCTGCCCGTGAAGAAGTGCCCGGTCGTCGCGGTTACCCGGGATACATGTACACCGATCTGGCATCCATCTACGAGCGTGCCGGTATCATCAAGGGCCTGAAGGGTTCGGTTACCCAGATTCCGATTCTCACCATGCCCGGTGACGATATCACCCACCCGATTCCGGACCTTACCGGATACATTACCGAAGGCCAGATCGTTATTTCGCCGGAACTGCACCGTAAGGGTATCTACCCGCCAATCAACGTGCTGCCGTCCCTGTCCCGTCTGATGAACCTCGGTATCGGTAAAGGCTTAACCCGTGAAGACCACAAGAAGGTCTCGGATATGATGTACTCCGGGTACGCAGAGGGTGTTGACCTCCGCGGCCTTGTTGCCATCGTCGGAAAGGACGCACTCTCCGAGCGTGACCAGAAGTTCCTCGAATTCGCTGACGACTTCGAGAACAGGTTCGTCCGTCAGGGTTCCGATGAGGATCGTACGATTGCACAGACGCTTGACATCGGCTGGAACATGTTTGTTCAGCTGCCGGAGAGCGAGCTGGAGAAGCGTATCGACCGTGACCTGATCAAGACCTACCACCCGAACTACCGGAAGTGATTTGCCATGGCGCTGAATGTGAAGCCGACCCGATCTGAACTGATCAACCTCAAAAAGCGGATCAAGTTATCGGAGCGGGGCTATAAGCTTCTGAAAATGAAGCGCGATGGACTTATCCTTGAGTTCTTCAAGGTGCTTGCGGAGGCAAAGGATCTCCGCAATGATCTTGCTGTCAAGTACGCCCGTGCACAGGAAATGATTGCAATCGCAGAAACTGTGGAGGGAAGTATCGGAGTGAAAGCTGCGGCATTCTCGGCATCCGAGAGCCCGCAGATCGATCTCAAGAGCAAGAACATCATGGGTGTTGTTGTGCCGAAGATCGAGGCAAGGAGTGTCAAAAAGACGCTCACCGACCGCGGATACGGTGTTCTCGGAACATCGTCCGCTATCGATGAGGCGGCGGAGGCATTCGAGGATTTGGTGGAGACGATTATTCTCTCCGCCGAACTTGAGACGACAATGAAGCGTCTCCTTGACGAGATTGAAGGAACCAAACGCCGTGTGAATGCACTGGAGTTCAAGGTGATTCCGGAGCTGATCGAGGCACGGAACTTTATCAAGATGCGTCTCGATGAGATGGAACGCGAAGAGCTGTTCCGTATGAAGAGAGTGAAGAGTAAATCGGAAAAATAATTTTTTATTTTTTCGTGAATCTTTTTTTGAAAGAGAAGTTCCGGCGGTGTCTTTGAACCGCAGGGTTCAGGTACTCAGGAGTACGCTACGCACAGACAAGCTGATAGAAAAGATCCGGGGGATTATCCGGGAGATGATCCCGATCCGGAGAACTCACACCGTCCCGAATCTTTTCGTCAGGTGTATTCAATGATACTTCACCTAAGAAAATTTGAATCTATCCCATGCAAAAAACCTATTATCTCCCCCTCCCCATTATCTGATATCATGCAGGTGCAGGAGAAAAACGGAAACAAAAAAACCATAACCATTACTCCAGACGTTCACCGGAAAATCGTATCGCTGCGGCGCGGGAAACAGACATATGGGGATGTGGTTGCTGCATCAATCGCCGCACTGGAAAGGGAAATGGAACATCCAGATATCCCGTGCATTGACGATATCGATATGGCGGAGCTGGACAAGCAGGTTGATGAGTGGGAAAAAGAACCGGAAAAACACTACATCACCCTTGATGAATCTCGGAAACGGTACGAGGAGAAACACAAGATAGTGTGACATTTATTGTTTGTGTCTCCGAAATTGCTCAGGAGGCATTAGAAAAGCTCTCCCCGACCGATTATGACTTCTGTACAAAGAAAATTCGGTGGGCATTAGAGGAAAATCCCTATCCCGGCCATAGTGGGGATAAGGAAAAACTCTCTGAGAATAAATATCGCCTGCACATCAGTCGTACCTATACGGTGCTCTATCGAATCAACGAAGAGAAAAAGGTTGTTCGTGTGTATCTTTTTGGTACTATCGGTAAGATGCACAAATGTTACGATGACTGAGAATACCTCCTCTTTTTTACCCATCGGTTATCTGTATAGTAAGGACAGGAAATTAGAGTATTTCCCCTCACATCACAATACCGCCGTCCACAGGAAGAATCATCCCGGTGGTAAACGACGCATCATCGGATGCAAGATACACATACGCTCCGGCAAGCTCCTTCGGATCTGCCATTCTGCCGAGCGGGGTAATCGCCTGCATTGCGGCCATCATCGCATCGGTCACCGACGCCGCAACCATATCCGTTCCGACCACACCCGGCGCAACCGCATTCACCCGGATACCAAACGGTCCGAGTTCCTTGGCGCAGGACTTCGTCAGGCCGTTTACCCCGAACTTCGACGCCGAATACGCCGTCTGGTTTCTGCCGCCGTAGGTACCGACCATTGAACTTGTATTAATGATGCTCCCCCCTTTCTGCGCAATCATCACGCGGGCAACCTCCCGCGTACACAGAAACGGACCGACGAGGTTGATGTTCAGCATATCCGTAAAGTCCGCATCACTCATCTCCGTGATCGGTTTTGCCGCCGTAACACCTGCATTGTTCACGAGAATGTCAATGCGCCCCCATTTCTTCATCACCGCATCCACCATCAGAGAAACGGACGAACTGTCTGCCACATCCACACCGAGCGGGAGAATATCTGCAGCAGGATACACGGCACGCAGTTTTTCGGCAGCCTTCTCCGCGGATGCAGGTCTGCTTCCGCAGACCGCAACCCGTGCCCCTTCCCGGATGAACGCCTCCGTAATCGCATATCCGATACCGCGTGACCCGCCGGTAATTATTGCAGTTTTACCTTGCAGTTTCATGAATCATCATCTCCGGGGCATGCTGTCCCTGATGAGTAGCTTACTGTTTCCCTGCATATATCTTTGTCCTATGGATGATGACACACATCATGCCATCGGGAACCGTTCTGCGGCACATCCATTGAAAATATTTATATTTGGGAATGTCGTATGTATTAGAGCACATAGGTGCGAAACACCCGTGGACTCGTGGTCTAGTAGGCTATGACGTCGCCTTGACATGGCGGAGATCAAGGGTTCGACTCCCTTCGGGTCCACTTCTTTTCTGAAAACATTCAAGAAGTCTTATCTCTTCTGCGGCATATTATTTCATACTGTGCAGTCCTCCCGCCGTTCTTTCGCAGTCATTCTCGCAGTTCTTGTTCTCGCAGGCCTCAGCGCCGGCTGCATCACCTACGTTCCGGAACCCCAGCCCGCCCCGTCACCGGACATGACCGAACCGGTTCCGCCGGCACCGGAGAGTACCACCCCGGCAGAAACTCCGGTACCTCTTCCCGCTCCTGCATGGGGAATGCTGCGCTCCGAATTTTCCTGGACATATCAGGGGACAAACCATACCTACTGCATCGACATCCCCAAAACCGCATACCAGTACTTCCGGACGCAGGATCACACCAGAAACAGCAACTATGTACGTTACGCGCTCTCGGATCACGACCGGGAATACGTCAGGGAGATCGCCGGTGCATTTACCGCGATGGGTGAGGATGCGGGATACGACAGGCGGGAAACCATTGAAAACTTCATTGCATTCGTACAGTCGCTTCCCTACACCTCAGACCCGGAGACCACCGGTAAAGAAGAATATCCGCGCTACCCCCTGGAAACACTCGTGGACAAAGGCGGCGACTGCGAGGACGTGGCAATCCTCATCGCCTCGGTACTGCATGAGATGGGACACGGCACCGTGCTCCTCAAACTTCCGCAGCACATGGCGGTCGGCATTGCAGGCGACGGCATGTTTGACGGCACGTACTATCTCCACAACGGCACGCGCTACTACTATCAGGAGACCACCGCCAAAGGCTGGGACATCGGCGATCTGCCGGAAGAGTTTGCCGGCGCTGCGGTTGAGGTGCTTGCACTGGACCAGCGGCCCGTAATGGACCTTGAGTTCACCGCAGAACCCGACACCTCCACCTGGGACACAGCAGTCTACCGCATGGTCGCAACCGGGGAAAACCTCGGACCCGGCACCTCACACGGCCTCCGGCTGGAGGTAACCGTGCGGACCGGCGGGGAAGTATACGATTCCGTGACAATTCCTCTCGACGACTGCCGCGAGCACGAAACCGTACAGGCCAACGGAAAGATCTCCCTTCCCCGACGCGAACCGGTGGAGATAACTGCGGTTCTCACCGGCAAAAACCTGTACCGGGACGTCATCGCAGAGACCGGAGTGTTTCACGCGCCGTAAAAGAAACCGGCAAGGGGATTGCCGGCCGGATATCAGTATCATGAAGTACTGGTATGAAAAAGAAAATAGTATCTGCTGACCGGCCGGATGCAGGGAATTATGATGTGTGTTGTGTGGGTAAAGCATCCGGCAGTCTGGCATGGTGTGTACACTGTTTTGTCCGATTGAACCGATCACCTCCGTATGCAGGCAATAGCATCGTATGATACTAACAATAATTAGTAGCACACAATAGTATAAATACATTCTTTTGTAAAAGGTGTTGCCCGCAAAGGCCGGAGACCCGATATTCCGTGATGTTTTTTTCTTCTGCGCAGTTCCTGTCTTCCCGCGAATTGTGGGCAACTATTCGATGCATGACGATCATTTGCAGCCAGAAAACGAATGTATGGGCAGCACTTTGTAAAAACGGGACGGAGAAAAAAAAACCGCCTGTCCGGCTCCGCAGAAAACACTGCATTCCGATACCATGAATCGGATCTTTCCCAAAAAAAAGGTAAGAAAAATTATCTGGACAGTGTCCACTCCTCAATGTTCCACAGAACACCAACCGCATGGTGTCCGAGAACACGGGTCGTATCAATACCCCGGATACCCGGAATACCGACATAGTTCGCATCAAGGTACATGATAAACACAACACCCGGCTGCTTCGCATACGTCTCCTCAAACTCCCGATAGATCGCAGCTCGCTTCTCCGGATCCGTCTCATGACGGCCTGCCGTCAGAAGTCTGTCCACCTCGGCATTCGAGTATGCCATGTTGTTATTGCTCGCACCGGTCACATAATCGATATAAATCATATCAGGATCGAACTCACAGGCATATCCGGAGATGAAACTATCATATGCCGCAAAATTCCAGTTCGCCAGAACATGCACCTCCATATCAACTCCGAGATCCTTCAGTCCCTTGGCACACAGATTCGCAATATCGACCCGCTCCTCCTCGTTTGCATTCACATGGCAGGTAAAATGGAACTTCTGCCCATTGCGTTCATAGATACCGTCACTGCCTTTCACCCATCCGAGTTTTTCCATCTCCCGGGCAAACTTCTGCGGATCATAGGAATAGATGTCAGCATTCGTGTTCCCGCCATACTCGCTTAACTGGATCGGGCTGTATGCAGCAAACCCGTGCCCGTGTGCCACACTGCGCACAATTGCATTCTTGTCAATTGCATAATTCAGCACCGCAACCGAATCGGCATTGTTCTTCCAGAACGCATGGTTGAAGTTCATGGAAATGCCCCGGTAATCCGCACTCCGGAAATCAAAGTTCTGATATCCGGCATTTCCCCGGAACGTATTCGCATAATTTGCATTCACCCAGGCAAGATCCGCCTCGCCGGTGGTAAGCATCGTCGTCTTCAGGTTCATCGACGCCACCACCTTATAGATAATGCGCTCAATAGTCGGAACCTGACCATAGTAATCCGTATTTCGCGCAAGAACGATCATGTTACCCGCCCGGTCCCATTCAACGAATTTGTACCTGCCGGTTCCCACCGGATTCTGATTGAACGGACTGGTGGCAACATCCTGTCCCGCAAGAATATGTTTCGGCACAATCCCGCGGGTAAAGTAACTGAGCATCGCTGCATTGTGATCCTTCATCACAAACACGACCGTGTACTCATCCGGTGCGCTGACCGAGAGAATATCCTGATAATTGCTTTTCACACTGGAGATAAAATTATCATCAAGCGCCAGAAGCTCATAGGTGTACACAACATCCGCCGAAGTAAACGGCTTGCCGTCATGCCAGACAACACCCTTCTTCAGCAAAAACGTGTACGTCTTGGTATCGGAATCATAAACGCAGGACTCCGCAAGATCCGGAACCGGATTTGCATTTGCATCATACTTCATGAGACCGGAAAAGATCAGATCCACAAGTTCGGTATGGTCATTTATGACCGGATTCAGGGTATCCGAACCTTCGCCGGCATACACAAGCGTATTCTTCAGAGAATCATCGTCCCCGCCGCTGCCGATACACCCGGCACTGACGCACAGAAGAAAAACTGCAGCCGCACAACATGCAAGATACAGAATTTTGCTGGTCTTCATGGAATCACTCCTCCGGGGCTGCTGATGCAGGCTTCGTTCCGGAGACCAGATAATACGGACTTTGCGGGGCAATCTTTGCATACCAGGTCATCTCCTTTCGCTGAATCGCAAGAATCTCCGCAAGACTCTGCGTCCGGACAGCGGAAAGACCGATACGTCTGAACTGCTCCTCAACCATCTCCTGCGGCATTCCGCCGACATTCGGCAGGTTTGACCGAAGCTCCGCACTATACTCGTGGGAACCGTGCGGATGTTTCTCCAGCCGGCATGCAATACCCAGACTGAGTTTGCGGCGCATCGCAGAAACCAACGAACCGTCATCCCACCGGCCATCAATCACGATGAGCGTGCCCGACGGTTTGAGAACCCGGTACCAGTTTGCAAGGGCCGTCTCCGGATGCGGCAGCGTCCAGAGAAGGTGCCGGTTAATCACCGCATCAAAGGTCTCATCCGCAAACGGCGGATTCTCTGCATCTCCCTCCTGAAAGGTCATCGAAAGGCCGAGCTCGGCATTTTTCGTCCTGCCGACCTCCATCATTCCCGCAGAAAGATCAATACCGGTAACGGTATGACCCATCTCCGAAAGCAGCAGTCCCATTGCTCCTGTCCCGCATCCGACATCAAGAATCCGGAGCGGCTGTTTCGGCAGAACACTGCCAAGTACCGCAATCCACGCATCTTTCTCCTCGGTACGGTGAATGCCGTGAGAGACATGACGGTCGTACTCCTTCGAACCGGCAGTCCACCTCTCGGCAATCTCTGATTTCATTGTTTCATCATGCATAGTTCTCTCTCACATCAGCAGAAAATGACCGTCCGACACCTCGGTAAGTACTCCTTCGCCGGTAAACAACGAGGTATCATAGGCAAGACGGGTTCTGCTTCGTTCCAGATCCGGGTCCGGTACCGGTGCCGATGAGATCAGCGACGCCGTGTAGGGATGCAGCGGATGCTGGAACAGTTCTTTTGTCGGTGCAAGTTCCACGATCTTTCCTTTCAGCATCACCGCAATGCGGGTGGAAAGAAACCGGACCATCGATAAATCATGGGCAATGAAGATGAAGGAAAACCCTTCCGTCTTCTGCAGATGCTGGAACAGGGTAACAATCTGTGCCTGAATGGAAATATCCAGAGAGGCAATCGGCTCGTCGGCAATAATCAAATCCGGACGAATCGCAATACTGCGGGCAATGGCAACACGCTGCCGCATCCCGCCGGAAAGCTCACCCGGATACTTGTGCCGGTAGGCAGCGGAAAGCCCGACCTGAGCAAGACAGGCCAGCACCCGCTCTTCCCGTTCCTCGCGGGAAGCATACACACGATTCACCAGTAAGGGCTCGGCAACGATATCCTCAACCGTCATATGCGGATTGAGAGCGGCGGCTGAGTCCTGAAAAATAATCTGCATGTTCCGGTGGACATCATCCTTCACCTCTTTGGGGAGATGTTTTGCGGAGATGAGGTTTCCCTTAAAGTAAATCTCGCCGCCGGTAATTGCATTGACACCGAGGATACTTTTTGCAACGGTGGACTTGCCGCTCCCCGTCTCGCCGACGATGCCGAAGACCTCACCGGCGTCCACGGAAAAATCAATACCGTCAACCGCCCGGATAGTTACGGAACGATTGATCGGAAAGTGCTGGACCAGCCCGACAACATCCAGAACCGGTGTGGCGGTCATTTCGGAACACCTTCCTTCCGCCGCAGGGATACGGGAGAGGGTATCTGCGGTGCACGGGGATCCAGCAGCCACGTAGCCGCGGCGTGGGTCGGGGAGACCGCAAAGAACGGCGGCATCTCCTCATAATCAATCTGTAACGCATACTCATTGCGGTACGCAAACACATCGCCTTCCGGCGGATTCAGCATCACGGGCGGCATGCCCGGAATGCAGTGCAGCGGTTCGCCTTCCCGTGCCACGGACGGCAGGGACTGCATCAGTCCCCACGTATAGGGGTGACGGGGATCATAGAAGATCTCGTCCACCTGCCCGATCTCCACAATCTTTCCGGCATACATAATTGCCACGCGGTCGGCAATCCGGGCAACGACACCAAGGTCATGGGAGACGAACACAATCGTAAGACCAAGTTTGTCCCGCAGTTCCACAAGCAGATCCAGAATCTTTGCCTGTACCGTCACGTCAAGAGCGGTTGTCGGTTCGTCGGCAAACAGAATCTTGGGATTGGAAGCAAGAGCGATGGCAAGAACACACCGCTGCCGCATCCCGCCGGAGAAGAAATGCGGCTGCAGATCGTAGCGGACAACGGGGTCATCGATACCGATCAGTTCAAGCAGTTCCAGAGCACGTGCTTTTGCCGCATCTTTGCCTACGTTGCTGTGTTTCAGTACCGCTTCGGTGATCTGTTTTCCAATCGGCATGGTCGGGTTCAGGGTGGTCATCGGGTCCTGAAAGATCATCGAAAAAAGATTCCCGCGAAGGTTGCGCATCTCTCTCTCCGAACATCCGGTGATCTCCGTTCCGTCAACCGTGATCGTACCGGAAACGATTTTGGCGTTCTTGGGAAGAAGTTTCATCACCGACTGACAAAGAACCGTCTTTCCGCAGCCCGACTCCCCGACAATTGCGAGGATCTCTCCTTTTTTCACACAGAGATCGACACCCCGAACTGCACAGACCTCACCATCCGGCGTATCGAAATGAATCGAGAGATTGTTGATTTCTAATATTTCGGCCATTGGTGAAAAAGAAAAATTATTTGGAGAGGGTCCACTCTTCAATGTTCCACATAACACCGACCGCATGGTGTCCGAGGACACGGGTCGTGTCAAGACCGGAAAGACCGGCAATACTGACGTAGTTACCGTCAAGGTATGCGGTTAACACAATGCCCGGACTCTTCGCATAGACCGTCTCGAACTCCTGATAGAGAGCTTTTCTCTTCTCCGTGTCGGTCTCATGCCGGCCGGCGGTGAGCAGGCGGTCAACCTCGGCGTTGGAGTACTGCATGGTGTTGTCACTTGCGCCGGTAACGTAGTTTGCATACACCATATCCGGATCGAACTGGGCAGCGTAACCGGAGAGGAAACCGTTGTATCCTTTGTCCCATTCGAACTTGGTAACAACAACAATCTCCATGTCAACACCTGCTTCTTTGAGCATGCGGGAACAGAGGTTGGCAATATCGATACGTTCCTCTTCATGACCGCGGACCTGAATGGTGAAGTGGAACTTCTGACCGTTGCGTTCGTAGATGCCGTCACTGCCTTTCACCCATCCGAGTTTTTCCATTTCCTGTGCAAACAGGGCAGGATCATACGGGTAGATATCGGCTGCGGGGTTTCCTCCGTAGTCGCTTAACTGAATCGGGCTGAAGGCTGCAACACCCCTTCCGTCAAGAACACTGGTAACGATGGCCTGTTTGTCGATTGCATAGTTCAGTACGCCAATCGAGTCCCCGTTCTCCTGCCAGAACTTTGTCCGGAAGTCCATGGACATTCCGCGGTAGTCGGCGGTCTTGAAGTCGATGTTTTTGTAGTTTTGATTGCCGCGGAACGTTTTTGCGTAGTTTGCGTTCAGCCAGGCAAGGTCTGCTTCACCGGTGGAGAGCATGGTTGCTTTCGTGCTTTCGACCGCGACCGTCTTGTAGATGACGCGCTCAATGTTTGGAACTTTTCCGTAGTAGTTGGTGTTGCGTTCAAGAATGATCATACCGCCGGCGGTATCCCACTCAACAAACCGGTACTTGCCGGTACCGATCGGATGCTGATTGAAGGAGTCCGTGTTGATGTCCTTTCCTTTGAGCAGGTGTTCGGGCAGGATACCAATCGTGAAGTAATCCAGCATTGCCGCATTGGTGTCCCCCATTCTGAAGACGACCGTGTGGTCATCGGGTGCGGTTACGGAGGCAATGTCTTCGTAGTTGCTGGTGACACTGGACGAGATCGTCTCATCGTGCATCAGCACGTCATAGGTAAACACGACGTCGGATGCCGTGAACGGTTTGCCGTCATGCCAGGTCACTCCTTTTCGGAGCGTGAAGGTGTAGGTCATCGTTGCAGGATCATACGTAAAGGATTCAGCGAGATCCACGATCGGTTTGCCGTTTGCATCATACTTCATCAGACCCGAACAGATGAGATCGGCAAGTTCCGAGTGGCTGTTTAAAACCGGATTGATCGTGTCTTCCGACTCACCTGCATATACCAGAGTGTTTTTCAGCGAGACATCTTCGGTGGTTCCGCTGGTTCCAACACAACCCGCAGAAATGGTAAGAAGCAGCACTGCAGCAATACAGCACAGAATAAATGGCGTTGTTCGTTTTTTCACAGATTTCACATCCCAGATTGAGACTACAGTTAACGCTTTTGAGTAATACGAATTTTAAAATTCACACCCACTAAGCATTACGATATTGTGGTTAATGAGGTATAAATATTACATAAAAATAATTTGGTAGCAAAAAAGAAGAATGATATCAGAGTCTGCTCGGTTTTTTGTTTGACTCTTTTCGGAAGTAATTCGCAATTGAGGTGATACAGCTCAGGGTTACCACGAGGAAAACACCCGGGATAATAATTACCCACCAGGTATTGAGAAGCAGGGCGCGGTTTGCCAGCGAGAGCAGGCTTCCCCAGGAAAGCACGTCCAGCGGCAGACCGAGACCGAGGAAACTCAGGGTTGATTCCATGGTAATGCAGGCGCTGATGCTGGAGATGACGACGAACATGATGGCCGGAATAATGTTGGGGACCAGATGGATGCGAAGGAGGTGCCAGAAATCCGAACCCATGGCTTTGGCGGCGAGGACGTACTCGTTGTTCCGGATCTGCCGGACCTCGCTTCTGACAATTCTTGCGAGGGCAAACCAGGAGGTCACGGCAATAACAAACGAGATGGAAAATACGTTCTGGGTACCGAAAACCGCCATCAGAAGAATGCAGAGAAGAATGGTCGGAATGCTGTGGAACAGTTCCACCACTCTCTGCATGAGGATATCTCCCCTGGTGTTGACAAGACCATTGACACAGCCGTAGGTAACACCGATAATCGTTACGATGACCATTCCCAGAATACCGATAACAAGGGAACTGCGGCCGCCGTACCAGATCGCCGAGAACAGGTCGCGCCCGAGTGAATCGGTTCCGAACAGAAACTCAGGCGAGGGTGCTTCGTTGAGATGGTCGAGGTAGTACATCGTCGGGTCGTGGACACAGATCAGGTCAGCGAAGATACAGCCGAGAACAACTCCCGCGAGGATACTGATGGATACCCAGGGATAGGTGCGCAGGAAAGCAAACCGCGATCGGGGCGCGGCAGCCGGCGTCCACTCCCGGTAGTTTGGGCCGACAACGACGAACCGGCTGTCGTCTACTCCTCCCATACGCTGCCTCCGGTATCTTTCATGCGGGGATCGATGACCTCGTTGATCGTATAGGCGGCCATACTGCTGAGGATGACCATGCCGCCGATGAGGAGAACCAGCAGCATCAGAAGATTGTAGTCATGATACTTTGCGGCGTTGACCGCCATGTTTCCGATTCCCGGGTAGTTGAAGACGGCTTCGGCGATGACGGTACCGCTGAGGACATGCGGGATGGAGATTGCCATGAGGTTGATGATGGTCGGGGCGATGTTGCGCAGGGAATGTTTCCAGACAATTTCCTGCTTTCCGAGACCTTTGGATTTTGCGAGCAGAACATAATCCTTTCTGTTCTCGTCAAGGAGTTTGTTGCGGATCATGTAGGCATAGTACCAGATGTGGCTGGCGATCATGACTACCAGCGGGAGAATCAGATGATGAATGCGGTTGAGAAGGTTGCCGCTCTGACCATAGTCATAAGCGCCGCTGCTGGGGAACCAGCCAAGATTGATACTGAAGATCAGTACCAGTACCAGACCGAGCCAGAATGCAGGGATAAAGTAGGTGACTGTACCGAGTTTACAGACGAGCCGGTCAAAGAGACTGTCTTCATGCAGGGCACAGGCAACCGCAAGGAGGAGCGCGAAGAGAAATACCAGAAGGTAAGCGGTTACCCCTAAGATCAGAGTGTTGCCGATTAACGGGGCAATAACATCCAGCGCGGGAATTTTGTACTGCAGGGAGAGACCGAAGTTTCCGACAAGGATACCGGCGAGCCAGGTGATGTACTGGATATGCAGCGGGCCGTCCAGACCGAGCCGTATACGTGCGGCGTCGAGCTCTGCCTGACTCATGGTTTCAATCGCGTCACCATAAAATGCCACCAGCGGATCGCCGGGGGCAAGCCGGGCAAACGTAAAAACAATGAGGGAAAGGAAAAACATCGACACCAGGAAGATAAGGAAGCTTTTGAGAATCTTTCCATAGACAGGGCTGTGTCCCCAAACTGCGGAAAGCCTGTGCTGTAAATTCTTCATGTGTGCTATTAGTTGTACATTTCGCAGAGATTAATGTTACTAATTTTTTAAAAGGTATTATCGAGTGACATCATGACGACATATATGACATACACAGAGGATGTGCCGGACCGGGAAGGATCACAGAAGAAGAGATAAAATTGATCTGATCGGAAATGATCTGCAAAAAAAAGTTATGGCCGAAGCCCGCTGCCGCCCTGTACGGTGAAGGTCTCGCCGCTGATGTAGGCGGCATCTTCGGATGCAAGGAAGACGCAGATTCTGCCGATGTCTTTTTCCGGGTCACCGAATCTGCCGAGCGGGATACCTTTGATGGTCTGCTCGTAGACCTCGGGATACTCGCGCCGCCACTGATCCAGCGACTCGGTGTAGACCAGCGGGCAGACGACGTTTACATTGATGCCGAACGGTCCCCACTCGGTTGCCGCAACCCGCGACATGCCGCGGATGCCTTCCTTTGCCGCGGCATACGAGGACTGTCCGGGTTTGCCGAACAGACCGGCGCCCGATGCAAAGTTAATGACGCTTCCCTTTGTTTCCTTCAGATACGGGAAGCACTCCCGCATGTAGAAGAACGCGGCATACAGGCCCGAGTTGATCGCCAGATCAAACTGCTCTTTCGTGTGATCGGCAAGCATCACGCCGGAGGCGGAGACCTGGGCGTTGTTGATCAGCACATCGATCTTCCCGAACCGGTCAACTGCCTGTCTGACCGCAGCTTTCACCTCGTCTTCATGTCCGCCGTCGGCGGCAACCGGCAGGACCGACACGCCATAGGCTTCAAGGGTCTTCTGTGCGTCTTCCAGCCGCGACACGGTTCTTCCGGTGATGACCAGATTCGCACCTTCTTTTGCGAATGCTGTTGCAATGCCGAATCCGATACCTTTTCCGCCGCCGGTGATGAGGACGACTTTGTTCTCCATCTTTCCCATGATTCTGTACCTCTTAGATGATCTTTCAGTCTTGTCTGAGGGAATATATACTCTCCGGATGAAACGGTGTTACCCATAACGTCCTGATATCCACGGAAAACACTGAACTGTGATGCCACAAAAGGATTTAGTTGATTTCTCCGGAACGTGTTTTTCTGAAAATTGCAGGCGGGTGAGTGAGGAGTCTGGCAGGATGAGATAAAGAAACGCAAATCAGAGACAGGAGTTTTTGATCCGCTCCACCATCTCAGGCGGATGCTGGGTCTTCGCCGCCGTTTCCTCCACACTCATCCCGCCTGCAAGACAGCGGCGGATCACGACCTCCATACTCTCGCCGATCTCAATCATGTGCAGATTCGGATCATAGATGCGGACAACCCGCTGTCCCCACGGATGCTCAACCACATCGTGGACATACCGGATATCCGGCATCGCCTTCAGGCGGGAAACGAAGGCGTCGAACTCCTCCTCCTCAAAGTACAGCTCCATGTTGTGCGGGCGGCAGAAGATCGTCTCCTCGGAAACACCGGTCATCTGCGCAAACGAAGCCAGGGACTGCAGTGCCGGACCGCCGGCAAACGAGACGTTCTCCCCGAAGTCATACTCCACCTCAAGACCGAACAGTTCCCGGTAAAACCGGACCGAGGCGGCAATATCCTTTACCACCACAAGCGGACAGACGAACTTCATCTTACTGCTCCACAATCTTTTTGACGAGGGTCATCACACCCGGTTTTGCCTTCCGCCGGACCCGCGACATGCGTGCCGCAGGAGCGGCCGCGGCTGTTCCTGCGGCCATCTCGGCCTCCATCCGGGACGTTATCTCATCAAAGATGCGCTTGTATGCGGTGCAGTGCGGATCGACACCTTCCACCTGCTCCGACGTTCCGGCAAGAGCGTTGTACGGACAGCCGCCGCGACAGTAGGCAATGTGGGCACAGGCACGGCAGGCCGTATCCACATGATCCTTATAGGCAAGCATCCGCTGTCCGGCAGGGGATGCCATCAGCTCATCAATGGACGGCGCGTCATATACCGTTCCCATCACCCACTCAGGCATTCCCACAAACCGGTAACAGGGATAGATTGCCCCGTCAGGGCCCACGGCGAACGTTGTTCCCATACAGTCCGCATACGTACACACACTTCCGCTCCGCGTAAACACGCACCGGCAGAGATCATTGATGTTCATGATCTCAAACTCGTCCGCGTGCAGAAGGGCTTCATCCAGCAGATAGACAAGGAGCTCCCCGTACTCTTCCGGGGAGAGGGTCCACGCGTTCGGGTTGTCACCTTTCAGGGACGGCAGTGCGGGATGCAGCTTCATGACCCATCCCTGCTCGCGGAAGAAGCTGACAATCTCCTCCTTCTGCGCAACCGAGGAGTTGGTGAAGGTACAGATGAACCGGACGAGAAGTCCGTGGGCGGTCGCAATGCGGTATCCGGCCATGGTTCGCGCAAAATACTCGTCGCCGCGCTGATAGTTGGTCAGTGTCTCCGGCCCGTCAATGGAAGAGCCGAGCGGCACCTGATACGCGGCAAGAATCTCCGCAAGTTCATCGGTCATCAGCCAGAGATTCGTCTGCATCGCAAACTCCGGAGACAGATGTGCGAGGCGGGATGTGATCAGCGGCAGGACGGTCCGGTAGAACTCAGGACCCGCAAGCAGCGGCTCACCGCCGTGAAAGGTGAAGGTCACCCGCTGATCCCGCAGCGGCTCCAGCCACCGGACGATCGCCTCAGCGGTTTCTGCGGTCATCTTCGGCGAGTTCACATCCGAACTCCAGCAGTATTTGCACTGTCCGGGACAGCCGAGCGTCGGAATGATCATCACATGGAAGGGATTTTTCATCAGTGACATACTGATTCCCGGCAAAAGATAAGTTTCTATCGGTACAGATTTTCAAAAAAAGTTCATGCAGATAACCGGGCGCGAAGTG
Organism: Methanocorpusculum vombati; assembly: GCF_026891935.1. Classification (NCBI taxonomy): domain Archaea; kingdom Methanobacteriati; phylum Methanobacteriota; class Methanomicrobia; order Methanomicrobiales; family Methanocorpusculaceae; genus Methanocorpusculum; species Methanocorpusculum vombati. The sequence goes on from NZ_JAPTGC010000013.1 coordinate 22,793, forward strand.
CATCCGGAACCGGCATCTTCTCCTCGTGCAGGTAGTCGAAGTACACCAGCACATCCTCTGCTGTTGCGGCAGTATGTCCCGCATCATCAAAGATCGTATGCTGCATCAGAAAACTCGTGTGTTTGATCCCGGTAACCACCGACTCCACCCGCACGACCCCCGGGTAGTAGAGCGGACGCAGATACCGGCAGCCGGTTGCAGCAAGAATCGGGCCGTGGTCGGGGCGGGTGCTTCCCTTCATCAGCCCTGCCTCCTCGCAGACACGGATGCGGGAGGTCTGCACATATCGGAGAATCGCGAGGTTGTTTACATGCCCGAAGGCATCAAGATCGTCCCAGTCGATTTGAATTTCTGTTGCAAGGCGCATGGATTTTCTGCATAGTATCGGCTGCTGAGATAGTTAATTCTGCTGCCATGATGGAATATGAACAAATGACGGATGCGGCTTTGTCCGGAGTAATCATATTCCCCGCTTACCCGCCGGCTGTTTTCGGAAAAAGATCCTGCCGGATCTTTCAGCAGATCCGAACATGGCTGAAAAAATGCTCATATTTATTGCCGTTCCGGTACACCTTGTACTCATGACAAGAGTAAAACTGGAGACAACGCTTGGTGACATCGTCATTGAACTGCGCGACGACATGCCCGTAACTGCAGGCAATTTTGCCGACCTCGTCGGCAAAGGATTCTATGACGGTGTCATCTTCCACCGGGTAATTGACGGATTTATGATCCAGGGCGGCGACCCGACCGGCACCGGTCGCGGCGGACCTGGCTACACCATCAAGGATGAGTTTATGCCCGACAATAAAAACAACCGCGGCACTATCTCCATGGCAAACGCCGGCCCGAACACGGGCGGCAGTCAGTTCTTCATCAACCTCGTCAACAACAACTACCTTGACAAGGCACATCCGGCGTTCGGCACGGTTGTTGAGGGCATGGAAGTTGTTGACGCCATTGGCAAGGTGAAGACGGACTTTGGGGATAAGCCGCTGGAGAAGGTTGCCATCAAGAAGGCAACCCTTCTCTAATGATTACGGCGATACAAAAATGCACTATCCCAAAAGCACAACATACGACGCACAACTGGTAAACGAAAATCTGATGGGGCCCAACTCCCTGAAAATGCTGGAAGAGCTGACCTGCGGCATGGACCTGAAGCCCGGCATGAAGGTGCTGGACCTCGGCTGCGGCAAAGGTCTCACCTCCATCTTTCTGGCAAAGGAGTTTGGCGTAACCGTGTATGCAACCGATCTCTGGATCGGTGCAACCGAGAACTACGAGCGCTTCAAAGACCTCGGACTTGCGGACCGGATCATCCCCATCCATGCGGACGGCAATGATCTGCCCTTTGCGCACAACTACTTCGACACCATCATCAGTGTCGATGCATACTACTACTTCGGCAGGGAGGCAGGATTCATGGATGCAAAACTCGCACCGTTTGTGAAACGGGGCGGCACCATTGCACTGGCTTTCCCGGGATTCAAAGAGGAGATTCATGCACATCTCCCGGACGAAATTCTGCTGTCATGGACGGCAGAAGATATGGAAACCCTGCACAGCTGCGACTGGTGGCGGAGTCTGCTTGCCCGGTCAAAGATGATTCGGATCGAGGCAATCCGTGAGATGGAAGGCTTTGATGAGTGCTGGAATGACTGGCTGAACTGCGGCAATGAATATGCCGTCAATGACCGGCCTGCCATGGAAGCTGGCGCAGGAAAGTACATGAACCTGATCTCCGTTCTCGCCACAAGAACAGCAGACTAAAAGAGGATGCGGGATACTTCCGCAGTTCTCTTCTATTTTTTCGCACTTTCACACCGCGCGGACGCTCCTTCATATGGATGTACCGCAAAGAATGAACTGATGACAGGTAAACACGAGTGGCGCAAAGAGGACAAAGCCCTCTACCTTCCAAAGACAGAACCCGAACTCATAACAATCCCTGCGCAGAAGTTTTTCCAGGTCTCCGGTACCGGAAACCCGAATACCAGTCCCGCATTCGCCGAAAACATCGGCATTCTCTATGCACTGTCCTATGCGGTACGCATGATGCCAAAACAGGGTTATACACCCGAAGGGTTTGAACCCTACACCGTCTATCCGCTGGAGGGTGTCTGGGGTCTTGTGGATCCGGCAACCGGCATCGAAGACAAGAACAACTTTTCCTACACGCTGATGATCCGCCAGCCCGGGTTTGTAACCGAAGAAATTGCCGGACGGGCGGCTGATGCGGTACGGAAAAAGAAGCCGGATGTTGCCGTGGATAAGGCAGTGTTCGGTGAGATGGAGGACGGGCTGTCGGTGCAGATGATGCACACCGGCCCCTACGATGACGAACCGGCGAGTTTTGCACGGATGGCACAGTTCCTTTCCGAACAGAATCTGGAACGGAGAACGCTTCTGCACCGCGAGATTTACCTCTCGGATGCACGGCGGACGTCACCGGAAAAACAAAAAACGGTACTTCGCTGGACAGTCCGGCAGATACCGGAGTGAACACCCGAAAAAGGAAAAAGAGGGGTGTCTCAGATGCAGGACAGTTTTACCAGATCCTCTGCAACCGTTGAGCTCGGCTGAAGACCGAATGTTGTCACCAGAACGTTCAGGACGTCCGGTGAGACAAACTCCGGCAGTGAGGGACCAAGCATGATATTCTTCACGCCGAGGTGCAGCAGGGCAAGCAGGACAAGGACGGCCTTCTGCTCATACCAGGCGATGTTATAGGAGATGGGGAGGTCATTGACACCGCAGCCGAAGGCATCCGCAAGGGCGAGGGCCACGACCACAAGACTGTAGGAGTCGTTGCACTGACCGGCGTCCAGCACGCGGGGGATACCGTCGATGTCGCCGAGCGCAAGAGCATTGTAGCGGTACTTGGCACAGCCTGCGGTGAGGATGATGGTGTCGCGGGGAAGAGCCTTTGCAAACTCGGTGTAGTAGCTGCGGCGCTTGTCGCGGCCGTCACATCCCGCCATGACAACAAATCTCCGGATCTTTCCGCCCTTGATCAGGTCGATGACCTTGGGGGCGAGGGCAAGAACCGCATCATGGGCGCAGCCGGTCAGGAGATCGGGACGGCCCAGTTCCTCCGGAGGGCGGCAGGTCCTGGCAAAGGCGATGAGTGTGGAGAAGTCTTTGCTTCCGTCCGGCCCTGCATCGATGTGGGGACAGTTCGGGAAGCCGACTGCACCGGTGGTGAAGACTTTGTCTGCGTAGGCAGGTGCCGGCGGTACAAGACAGTTGGTGGTGAAGAGAACCGGGCCGTTGAACTTTGCAAAGTCCGTCACCTGTTCCGCCCACGAACCGCCATAGTTTCCGCGAAGGTGCGGATACTTCTTGAATGCCGGATACGCATGGGCCGGCAGCATCTCTCCGTGTGTGTAGATGTCAATTCCTTCGTTCTTCGTTGCCTCAAGCAGCAGGGCAAGGTCTTTGAGATCATGGCCGGTCACGAGAATGCCGGGACGAACGCCCGTACTCGTGGAGACGCGTGTGATCTCCGGAACACCATAGGTCTGGTTCGCAGCATCAAGAAGGGCGAGCACCGTAACACCGTGTCTGCCGCAGTCCAGAACCAGCGCGGTACGCTGATCGATGGTGAGGTTCTCAAACCGTGAGGCGAGGGCATCGCGGATGAACGGGAGAACGGTGTCATCGCTTTTTCCCAGGACCAGCGCATGGGAGTAGTAGGCGGCAAGACCCTTCACGCCGAACAGCAGCAGGGAGAACAGCGAACGGGTGTTCACATCACTGAGAGTATCAAGACCCGCGGGTGCGTCGAAGGCAGGCTCACCTGCTGCAGGAGGCAGGGCGTTGTAATGGGCGGTGATGCAGGAGAGGTATTCCCCAAACCGTACTTCATCGAAGTTGACGTTGGTCAGCGTTGCAAACAGTGCTTCCAGAACACACGGTTCAAGGCTGGTGTCTGCGGCTTTTGCGCGGAAGGCAAGGGCCGAGAGGGAGTAGAGCACACGGTCCTGCGCCCCGGCAACGGTTTTCTTCTTTCCGCAGGCTCCGCCAAGGGTACAGGCGGGCGTTCTTGATTCCTGGCATTGTTGACAGTACATGGATTTCACCTTGGTTTCTTTTTGATAGTAAGTATATTGCCAATACTTCGTAATATAGGAAAAAGTTTCCAAAACCATACCATGGATGATATTGCGGGGCCGGAACGGGGACACGCTGTTATTTTTATCCATGGTATCCTAAAGATACAAAGATAGATACGAATCCACGCCCCATCCTTTTTCATGGATGAGTGCTGCACCGTGAACCTGACCGTCCGGTATCTGACGAAAAAGTGGACGCTGCTGATTATTCTTGAGCTGTTTAAAGGGGAGAACTATACCCGCAGGTTTTCTGAACTGAAGGACCGGCTGCCGGAGATTACGGCGAAGGTCCTTTCCGAGCGGCTGCAGGAACTGGAGGCGGAAGGGATTGTATCAAAAACGGTTGACGCGAGTGTTGTCCCGATACGTTCCGAGTACACGCTGACGGAGAGCGGAATTGAACTGATGGAGGTAGTGCGGGGAATCAAGTACTGGGCGCTGAAGTGGAAGATCGACAACATTCCCTGCGGCAGTCAGGAGTGCAAACTCTGTAAACTCTGATGAGCCAGAAAAGAAGAAGTGATGTGATCCCGCTCAGGGATGAGGCCGGTTCGGTTTACTTGTATCCAGTTTCGGCGGGTATGTCTGGGAGTGTGTATTATAAGGACACAGAATGATTCCCAATGAATGAGGCTTAGGAGTTCATCCAAATGTGTGTGGTATGAAGTCTGGAGTGATGTGTCAAGTCGTCCTGTTTGCGATTCAGGCATACCCTGTGCCTCTGGCTGTACTACCGTCCGGAAAATGAGGGAGGGGAGGGGATCAGGTTCTCCTCCGTACAAGTATTCCTGCTTTGTTTTCAAATATTCAAAATTTCTCAAATAATAAGGAGGGGATCAGGTTCTCCTCCGTACAAGTATTCCTGCCGCAACAAGGCCTGCCAGAATGCCGACAAGCGGGAAGGGTGCCTGTTTGAGTGTGGGGCGTGTTGATTGTATGCTTGTCGGCATCGTGGTGAGAGCAGGTGTCTGAGTTTTGGTAACAGTCAGTTTTTCAGTGACTGTGGTTGTTGATGTTTCTGTGGCGGTCGATGTCGGGGTATTCACCCATTTTGCGTATAATATCAGGTCACCGGGGATGGGGGCTGCAAAATTCCATCGTTTGGTACAGTCCGGATCCTGATACCATCCCGCAAAGATGTACCCGTTCTTTTCGGGTGAGGGGGGACGGGTAACCATATCTCCGTATGAGAGATAGGTCTGCGGCGGTATGAAAGTCCCACCCTGCGTGTCGAAGAGGACACGGAAGGCGTTGTTCATGTTGCCGTCTCCGGAACTCGAGATCCCGGCAGAAGTACGTGTGACGGAAGGAGTTACTGTACCTGTCGGAGGAACGGAGGAGGTCGGGGTGACGGTAACGTTAGAGCTTGGGGTAGGAGTGACGGTGACGTTAGAGCTCGGGGTAGGAGTAACAGTGACGTTAGAGCTAGGGGTAGGAGTGACGGTGACGTTAGATCTCGGGGTAGGAGTGACGGTGACGTTAGAGCTTGGGGTAGGAGTGACGGTGACGTTAGAGCTTGGGGTAGGAGTGACGGTAACGTTAGAGCTTGGGGTAGGAGTGACGGTGACGTTAGAACTCGGGGTAGGAGTGA
>NZ_JAPTGC010000014.1 GCF_026891935.1 Methanocorpusculum vombati
GATTTTCTGGAAATTTTCGTGAGGGTGATTGAATCCTCATTTAGGAGGAATTACACTTGAAAAACACGAAGATTATGGCCGCTCTGGCGATTTTCCTGACCGCAGTGCTCTTTATTGGAGCAGCATCTGCTGCAACGGATTTAACTGTCTCCAATGACCCATTGAATCCTACGGAAATCACCTCTGCGGGCAACTATACCTTAGCATATGATAATGCCACCGTCCCGGGTCATTATCTGCCAGCAGGTACAACGAATTTCACTGCCTTTGGCAGTCTTAGTCCTGTAGCTGGTAACTTTACTCTTGCAGCAGCAGACAATGGCGAATACACGAAGACTGAACCATTCGTTGAGGTCATATACCGGCTGAACTATACCAGCAATGCTTCTGCAGTAACGGAAAATTTCAACCGGGTTGAATCAACAAATGTGTATGAGAGATACATCAGTGCAAACACTCCGGCAAACTTACGTTTCCCTGACAATACGTTTATCCCAGCAGGAACACAATTTACCGATGGTAACATTACCGCATCTGTAGATGGTGCCTCAGGTACTATTGTCGGTCAGGCATCTGGTGTTGTCTTAGACTATACTATTCCAGCAAGCACGGTTACCTACTACCTCAACGTCAACATTGGTTCAGGACCAACTCCCGGACCCTATGACAGAGATGTTGCAGCAGGGACCGATGCCTTTGTTTACGAGCACATCATTGTGAACGGAACTCAGACTGCAGGTAAACTGACAAAGTTCACCGACGGACAAACTCCTGCAGTTGTCAACCAGATCTCCTCTGATGCAACCGGTGTTTTCTACCTGACTGAGGAAGTCGTCGGAAACAACTATGGTACCTACTATCTTTCTGCAGCATGGAATGAAGATGCACCGTACATCAACATCTGGTATCCGGAGCTCTCCCTTCAGGCAGAATTGACAACGAACCAGGAAACCGGTGCAACTGCTGGTGACTCCATTGACGGCAAAAACGTCAACAAAGATACAGTTGTCACATTCCTGATCAACGCACCGAAAGTCGGTCCGGCATACTACAATGCAACTGCAGGTACCGGTGCAACCGCAAAGATTGTGTTCACCACCCCTGTTTCCGGTAAGACTACTCAGTTCGGTACCGTAGACTACAACAACAAACTCCTGACAGCATCCCAGACCAACGCTGGTTGGACCGCAGCAGGTGATGATGCAACCGCAGGTACCTACACCGCACAGGCTGAATATGTCAGCCCAAGTTACTTCTCTGACTATGCAAAGAAATCCAACACGCTTTCCTTCACGCTTCAGAGCAGCACCCTGACCATCACGGCAGCAAAGGACTCTGTAGTCCGCAGTAACCCGTTCACGGTCACCATCAGCGGAAAAGCACAGGTTGTCTATGCAGTCTACCTTGAGAATGCAATCAACACCGATGTCAACCCGACTCTCCAGACAGGACAGACCGGTTTCCAAGGATACTTCCTGACCGACAACACGAACAATGTTAACACCGCAGTAATTGGTGGAGGATTCTTCAAGACAGATGCAAGTGGTAAGCGTACCATCCAGTACAACACCGCAGCAGACACCGAAGACAAGACCTATACCATCAAAGTTAATGGTATCGTAAGTATGGATGGCACCTCCGCAGTCCTTGATACCTCTGACTACGACAAAGTCAAAGTCAAAGTTGAGAAGGGAGCAGTAACCATCTCCGCATCCGGTGACGGTTCCTACTACATCGGTGACGAGATTAAACTCACCGGTACCAACACCGACAGTACCAATGTCTTCCTGTTCCTCACCGGACAAAACCTCCTTGAAAATGGTATCGTCCTGAAGGATCTGCCGACCAAGACTGCCGCATACAAAGCATCTAATCCAGTCGCTGTCAAGACTGACAACACCTGGGAGTACAAGTGGGATACCTCACAGATTGCACTTGACACTGGCGCATACACTATCTATGCAACCAGCAGACTCACCAACGGAAAGGCCTCTGACAAGATCCTGACCACCTCCAGATATGGTGATGAAGAAGGTTATGCAGTCAAACTTTCCGACTCCGAGTATGCAACTGTTTCCGTGAATCTGAAGCAGCCGTTCCTGTCCGCAGTTCCGTCCGGAACCGTCATTGCACAGGGCGACAAACTCTATGTCCGCGGAACCGCAGAAGGCAAACCAAACAACCTGATGCTCTACATCTTCGGTCCGAACTTCTTTGAGGACTACTCCATCACCGTTGAAGATGATGGAACCTACGAGAAGAAGATCGATATCAGCAGCTCAATGTCCTCCAACCAGTACTTTGTCGTCGTTCAGCACCCGATGTACAATGGTGTCTTCGATGCCCAGCTGGTGAAAGAGCAGAATGGTGACTATCAGTACTTCAAGATCGTGAACACCACCACCGGCGGTTCCCAGCAGGGTTCCTTCGTTGTGTGGGGACCAAACAAACTCCAGGGCTCCCAGGCAGCAGATGCTCTGACCAAGATGATTGATGATGCAAACATCGATGATATCTACACGAAGCTCACGTTCACCGTAGCAGCACCGTGGATCAGAATCACCAGCCCGGGAGACAAGGCAGTTGGATCCAAGTTCACCATCTCTGGTACCACCAACCTTGCAGTTGACGACCAGATCCTTGTTGAAGTAATGTCCTCGTCTTTCACCGCTGTTGACAAGACCTCCACCTCCACCACCTCCGGTGTCTCTCAGACCACCAAGGTTGTGAAAGGAGATACTGACAACACCTGGTCCGTCGATGTCGACACCACCAACTGGAAGCTTGACGAGTACACGATCAAAGTGAACGGTATCGAAGTCGATGTAACCACCACGACCAACTTCAACCTCGTTGAGAAGCTTCCGGACACCCCAACTCCGACTGCGACCGGAACCACTGCTCCGACCACTACTGCAACCGCAACTACAACCGCAACCCCCCAGACTCCGGGATTCGGCGCATTCATTGCACTCGCAGGACTTGGTGCAGTAGCACTTCTCGTACTCCGCAGAAACTAACTGCGTGAAACAAAAAGAGATGAGATAGAATGCTCAGGAAAAATCCTGAGACATAACAACTCTCTCTTTTCAAAAAAAATCCCAGGCTCTTTTCCAACCACACCCTCACGTAACCCAACGAACACGTGAACGTCCGCAACAAAAAACGATCTGATCAACCAACCGCATGCATGCTGGTAACCTGCTTCCCATCTCACACCATAGATCACCAAGTATTATTTGTATAGTTTACCATCTCTGACGGCAGCACCCCCTCACGACAAAAACATCGCAAGAAACGGCAGCGTAACCACACTCATCAGCGTCGTAATAAACACACCCTGCGCCGCAATATCCGGATGCACCCGATGCTCTGACGCAAGCATCACTGTATTCGTCGCCGCCGGCATACCAGCCGTCACCACCACCACCCCAAGAATCAGCGGATCTGCAATGAACGGCGAAAAGATCACATACACCAGAGCCGGCAGAACCAGCAACCGGATACCCGCAACAAAATACTGCCGCACATTCCCAAAAATCCTCGACATATCCAGCTGCGCAAGGAACCCTCCCGTCACCACCAACGACAACGGCGTCGTCACACTAGCCAGCAGCTCCAAAGACCCGTTAATCGGATCCGGAATCGTCGTTGACGTCAGAAACAGCGCAAGACCAACAAACGTCAAAAAAAACGCCGCATTCACCAACAACTTCGGCTGAAAAACCGGGCGCCCCTCCCCGCCCCCATGAACCGTCAACAACCAGATACCCAGCGAATACGCCAGAATCGTAAACGGAATATTAAAAATCGCCGCATAAAAAATCGCCTCCGGCCCGAAAATCATCGACAACACCGGGAATCCCATAAACATCGAATTCGAAAACACCAGCATAAACCGGAACACCCCGTACTCCTCATGCCTCGCACGCAAAAGAATCGGCGCAAACCACGCAACAACCAGCGAAACCGCATAATACCCAAACGCCGCCACAATCAGCAGCTCACTATTCTGCAACAACTCCGACGTAACCGGAATCTGCATCGAATAAATGATCATTGCCGGAATACAGATATGCAGCAAAAACTTCGAAAGCGACGTAACCGACGTCTCATGCAAAATCCCCACACGCCTACAGAAAAATCCCACCCCGATAAGAAGAAACAGAATTAAAATCTGGTTTAAGGCAATAAAATAATCCACAACCCACGGCCCCCGTACTATCCAGTACATATAATACCGAACCGATAGTTAAACTATCGGACCCGACCATATTATGATATGGACGAAATCGTCGAACAGGGATTTAACCGCCTCCAGACACTCATCAGCGAAACCAAACAAAAACAGGATAACGCATCACGCGAACTCTGCAACCGGAACACCGCACTACTCTCGCGGATGATTGATGCCGTCGCCCCAATCGCACAAGAGATCGGATCAGCATTCCTCCTCAAAGCAAAACAGGACACCAAAGGCGAACTCTACGACCAGAAATACTACGACGAAAAAATGATCATCCTCGGAAAAACCGACTCCCCCATAGAGTACCGGCCCGACGACCCCAAGAAAAAAGTCACCCAGCAGTTTTGTGTCCTCTCCGAAAAAGGTGCATTATACGAACTCATGTTCTCCAACGACGGATTCGTCGTCGACACCTACGCATCCCCGCTTACCCCGGAAGACGCTCTCGAATTCTACGGCTATGACATCATCTACATGCTCTACTCCGCAATGCGGGACTATTACCTTGCAGAAGAAGAAGTACTCGCAGCCCTCGATCTCGCGCTCGGATACATCCAGAAAAAGACCAATACCTAACTTTTTCTAATCTCAAAAAATCAAAGAAAAACAGTGGGCCCGATGAGATTCGAACTCATGACCTCCCGGTTATCAGCCGGGCGCACCACCTAGCTATGCTACGGGCCCCGTTTGGGTGTTACCCTAATACATATGCTCTGTCCATATAAATAAATTGTGAATTGCCTGGGGGAACAGGCTTAACTCTTTATCCTGCCTAACGTTATGGAAGAACACATTGTGGCTGGATACAGAATGGCAGAAGAGAGAAAAAAACAATATCTCCTGGGAAATGATGCAATCGCTCACGGCTGTCTGGAAGCCGGAATAGACTTTGTATCCGGATACCCGGGAACCCCGTCATCCGAAGTTGTTGACACACTTCGCCGCGTCAAAGACCCCTGGTACTATCTTGAATGGTCTGTCAACGAAAAAGTTGCATTTGAAAATGCGATCGGCGCATGCTGGTGCGGACTGCGCGCAATCGTAACAATGAAACATGTCGGCCTCAACGTCGCCGCAGACCCGCTGATGACCTCCTCCTATACCGGAGTGAAAGGCGGATTTGTCATTCTTTCCGCAGACGATCCCTTTGCCCACAGCTCCCAGAACGAACAGGACTCGCGGATGTATGCAAAGTTTGCCCAGATTCCCTGTCTTGACCCAAAAGATGTCCAGCAGGCCCATGATATGATAACTGCCGCCTGGGATCTATCAGAGAAGTTTTCCCTTCCGGTACTCTTCCGGCCGACAACCCGCATTTGTCACTCGAAGAGTGATGTGGCACTCGGCGAGGAGTCACCCTCGCCGAGGAAAGGCGAGTTTGTCCGCGACCCGAAACAGTATGTGGTCATCCCTGCCCACACCCGCCCGCTTCATGCAATCCTGACAAAGAAGCAGCCGGAGGTTGCGAAGTATCTGGTTGAGGCAGGATACAACTCCGCAGAGATCCGGGGAACGCGGGCGGTGATCGCCGGAGGAATTTCCGTTTCCTATGTGGAAGAGATTCTGCCGGAGGACATCTCCCTGATCCGAATCGGTGCGTATCCGATCGATCAGAACTGGCTTGCGGATGTCGTGGCAAAACACACGGAAGTCCTGATCGTTGAGGAACTTATGCCGGTGATCGAGGAAGCGGCTCGTCAGACCGCAACCACGACCACAGTTCACGGAAAACTCGACGGATACCTGCCGCACGAAGGTGAGTTCTCCTCGGCTCTTGTTGCAAAGGCCCTGATGAAGGCAGGATTCCTTACAGAGAATCCCTTCCCTACCGAACCGGCGCAGGAAGTCGTTGCAGTGAGACCGCCGATCCTCTGTCCGGGATGTCTGCACCGGTCGGTGTTTTATGCGATGAAGAAGGTGTTCCGCGACGGTGTGTTCCCGAGTGATATCGGCTGTTACACGCTTGGACTGCAGATGGGCGCGGTTGACACGACCATCTGTATGGGGGCGTCGATCACGGTCGGGTCGGGTATTTCCCATGCCTGTCCGGAGACGCCAGTGGTCTCGACAATCGGTGACTCAACGTTCCTGCATACCGGAGTGAACGGTCTGATCAATGCGGTGTACAATAATGCGAACCAGACGATTATCATTCTGGACAACCGCATTACGGCGATGACGGGACACCAGCCGAACCCGAACACGGGTGTGACGGCAACCGGTGTTCCTTCTCCGAAGATTTCTCTGGAGGAGCTTGCACGTGCCTGCGGTGTTTCGTTTGTGGAATCGGTGGATCCGTATGATTTAACGGATCTTCTGGAGACACTGAAGGCGGCAAAGGAGAAACCGGGCGTGAAGGTTATCATTGCGAAGCAGCCGTGCGTGATTATGAACAAACGGAACGGCGTGAAGCGAAGCCGATATGTGGTGGATGCGGATCGTTGTGTGAAGTGCGGGGCGTGTATCCGGTACGGTTGTCCGGCTCTGGAGATCTGTGAGGATGGTACGTCGGTGACTACTGCACTCTGTACGGGATGCGGCGTGTGTGCGGATATCTGTCCTGCGGGTGCGATTCACCGCGGAGGTGCGAAGCAATGAAGAAGAGTTATGATGTGCTGATTGTGGGTATCGGTGGTCAGGGCACGATTCTTGCTTCGAATGTTTTGGGTGATGCCTGTGTGATTGAGGGGCGGCATGTCCGCGGTGCGGAAACGCACGGGATGTCACAGCGCGGCGGGTCGGTGGAGACACACATCCGTATTGATGGGAAGTTTGGTTCGCTGATTGCTCCGGGTTCTGCGGATCTTCTGATTGCGTTTGATGTGCTTGAAGCTCTTCGGTACCGGCATTTCCTGAAGGAGGATGGGGTGATGGTGGTGAACCGTGAGATGGTTGTGCCGACGTCGGTGTTTTCGGCGAAGCTTCCGGTGCCGCAGATGGATGATGTTGTATCCGAGCTGAGGTCCGGTAAGGCAACGGTGATTTTGGTGGATGCAACGGAGATTGCGGCAAAGGCAGGCAGTCCTCTTGCGGCAAATATTGTGCTGCTTGGTGTTGCGTCGCATCAGCTTCCGTTGTCGGTTTCGTCTCTTGCAGAGGCAGTGCGGCGGAATGTTCCGCAGAAGACGGTTGCGCTGAATGAGCAGGCGTTTGCAATGGGCCGTGAGGTCCGTTCCTGATCTTTTTTTTGCAGTTTTTTGTTTGGTAGGATTCAATGTTTTTGTAGGCAGTAGGATTCAATTTGCTGGGTTGTTGTTTGTGGTACTTTATTTGTTGTTTTTGTTTTGTTTGTATGGGTTTACATCTGTGGTTTCGTTGATCGGTGAAGTGTTTCTGGTGTGAAATTCGCGAGGATTCAGCGTATTTTTGGATCGGGTCTGGTAGGAAGTTTAATGGGGATTTTTTGAAGTGCTGTTTTCAGGAGATTTTTCTCTAAAATTTTTGCGTGGGCGATTTTTCTGAAATTTTTGCGTGGGCGATTGAATCCTCATTTAGGAGGAATTACACTTGAAAAACACGAAGATTATGGCCGTATTCGTCCTTTTCCTCGCAGCAGCGCTCTTTATTGGATCCGTATCCGCAGTAGCACCTGAAGCAGGAGATTCGAATTCGACCTTAACATTTAATCAAACCACCGGATTTGTAGGAGTACCCGTAGAGGTCAACCTTACATTAACTGGAAATGCAGGTGCAGCAGATGAGTATGCACTGAATTATACTACCGATGGTGGCGCAACTATAACTCCAGCAGGTAAGTTCACACTTGTTTCTGGAAAGAACTACGCAGCAGCAAATATCACTGTTCCACTCCCGGTAGCAGGTACGTACACGTTCTATGTTAGCAACATGACTGCACCAAACCTTGGTGTAAAATACAATGGAACTGCGACATTTACCGTCGTTGATCAGTCGTCCGCAGATAGAACTGTTCAGGCGAAGGCAGACGCATTCGTTTATGAGCACATCGCTATTGACGGAGCCCCAACGGCAAACAAACTGACCAAGTACTCCGAGGGTAGCAATCCGACCGCAGTAAACCAGATCTCTGGTAGCAATGGTGTCTTCTACCTTACTGAAGCAGCAGTAAACAACCAGTATGGTGCATATTATTATGCAGGTCAGCCTGGTGGTAGCACCGCAGTAGATACATTCATCTACATCTGGTACCCGGAAATCAGTCTGCAAGCAGAACTGACAACCAACACCGCAACCGGTGCAACCTCTGGTGACTCCATTGATGGCAAAACCATCAACAAGAACACTCAGGTCTCCTTCCTGATCAACTCACCGAAAGTCGCACCTGCAATGTCTGCATCTGCAAAGATCGTCTTCACCACCCCAGCTGGCGGTAAGACCACCACCTTCGGAAGCAATACTGCAAACACTCTTGCAAACATCCCGCTTGATGGTACTCAGACCATCAAAGGCGGTATGACCATTGGTGACGCCGCAGAAGCCGGGACCTGGACTGCACAAGCAGAATACCTGACCGCTCCGTTCAACGACTACGCAAAGAAATCCAACACGGTATCTTTCACCGTCCAGAGCACAACTCTGACGCTGACCGCCGCAAAGGATTCTGTTGTCCGCAGCAACCCGTTCACCGTAACGATTCAGGGCGACAGTCAGATGATGTACTTCGTCTACCTTGACGGTGCATCCGCATCCGACGTTAACCCGACGCTCCAGCCCGGACAGTCCGGAATGAAGCTGAACTACAGTGGCACCAACTCCAACGAAGTTATTCCGGCAGCCGCTACCAACAAATCAGTGAACCCGCTTGTTGATAATTCCAAAACAAACCTCCAAAAAACATGGGGTTACTTCGAGACTGATGCATCTGGAAAACGTACTGTCCAGTACAACACTGCAGACAATACCGAAGACAAGACCTACACCGTCAAAGTCTATGCGGTTGGTGAGAAGTACTCTGATATGGCACCTGTTCCAGGACAGAAATATGTAGAGCTTAACTCCGGTGCTGACTACGACAGTGTCAAAGTCAAAGTCGAGAAAGGATCAGTAACCATTGCCGCATCCGGCGACGGTTCCTACTACATCGGTGATGAGATTAAACTCACCGGAACCAACACCGACAGTGACCTTGTTTATCTGTTCATCACCGGTTCCAACCTCAAAGAGAACGGTATCGTCCTGAAAGACCTTCCGACTCAGAATGATGCATACACCGCATCCAACCCCATCTCTGTCAAGACCGACGATACGTGGGAATACAAGTGGGATACTTCCAAGATTGCACTTGATACCGGTGCTTACACAGTGTATGCAACCAGCGTTCTGACCAATGGAAAATCCTCCTACCCGGTTGGAACAACCAATGCAAGAGGTACAGTTAACGATGGCTCCTACGGTGTCGACTCAAGTTACAACTATGTCGCAGTGAAACTCTCCGACTCCGAGTATGCAACCGTCTCCGTCAACCTCAAGCAGCCATTCCTGTCCGCAATTCCGTCAGGAACTGTTGTTGCAAAAGGCGACAAGATTTATCTCCGCGGAACTGCAGAGGGCGACCCGAACTCACTGATGCTCTACATCTTTGGTCCGAACAAGTTCGTCTCTGAAACGATTACCGTTGAAGATGACGGTTCGTATGAAAAGAAACTCGATATCGGATCCGACTGGTCCTCCAATCAGTACTTCGTCGTCGTTCAGCACCCGATGTACAACGGTGTCTTCGATGCAAAACTGAACACCGCGGATGCGAATAACCAGTTCTTCTACATCGATGCAACCAACTCTACCGGAGGGATTCAGGGAGCACAGTCCTCCTTCTATGTGACCGGTAACAACAAGCTTCAGGGTTCTAACGCTGCAGATGCACTCACCAAGATGATCGATTCATCCAACATTGATGATATCTACACCAAGCTGACGTTCACTGTGGCAGAGCCTATGATCAGAGTCAACAACCCAGGAGATCAGGCAGCTGGATCTTCCTTTACCATCTCCGGTACAACCAACCTTGCAGTTGATGACCAGATCCTTGTTGAAGTAATGTCCTCATCCTTCACGGCAACTGACAAGACCTCTACTGATGTAACTTCCGGTGTCTCTCAGACCACGAAGGTTGTTGCAGGCGAAGGAACCGACAACACTTGGTCCGTCACCGTTGACACAACCAACTGGAAGCTTGACGAGTACACCATCAAGGCAGCAGGTATCGAAGTTGATGTAACCACCACGACCAACTTTAACCTCGTTGAGAAAGTCGTGACCCCGACTCCGACCGCAACTGCAACCGGAGCAACTCCGACCACCACCACTGCACCCGCAACGACTACTCCGACCCAGACTCCGGGATTCGGCGCATTCATTGCACTCGCAGGACTTGGTGCAGTAGCACTCCTCGTACTCCGCAGAAACTAACTGCGTGAAACAAAAAGAGTGAGATGTACATCATCTCAGGAAAAATCCTGAGACAAACAACTCTCTCTTTTCAGAAAAAAAATCCCAGGCTCTTTTCCAAAGCCAATCCTGAGGGAGTGGCATATCAACACAATTGTACAAACCCGTACAGACGTATCTCCTCGTCCTGCTTTTTCCTGCAATGTTTCACCGCTGCGCGGTGAAACACCGCAGGAAAAAGCAGGACGAGGAGCAAACCCTTATCACATTCCCCTGCCTAAATGACATCTAATGATACTCAGCAGCTCCCTCATTGACATTGCCACCGTACTCGTCCTGCTCCACGCAGACGACGCCCGGCAGATTGGGGTCCGGGAAGGAGACCGGGTCACCATATTTAATACCCCCAAAGGAACATCGGTCCGTGCCCCCGTCGTAATAACCGAGACCCTGATCTCCCCGGGACACGTAACCATCAGCTCCGGCGTCAACAAACGTCTTCAGATCATGGATGGCGACCATGTAGAAATTCGCGCATCATCCCGCCCCGCATCCATCGAATTCATCCGCAAAAAAATGGACGGCGGCCGGTTAACCCGTGAAGAAACCGCCCAGATCGTGGAAGACATGACCAAAGAAGTCCTCTCTCCCTCCGAGATCACCGCCTACATCACCGCAGCCTACATCAACGGCCTTGACATGGATGAAGTAGAATCCCTCACCCGCGAAATGGTAGCATCCGGTGACCGGCTGACCTTCAACACCCGGCCGATTGTAGATAAACACTCCATCGGCGGAGTGCCGGGAAACAAAATTACTCTCCTCGTCGTACCGGTCATCGCAGCATCCGGTCTTCTCATCCCGAAAACCAGCTCCCGTGCCATTACCGGTGCAGGCGGAACCGCCGATCTGATGGAAGCACTTGCCCCTGTCACATTCACAGTACAGGAAATTCAGCAGATGACCCTGAAAGCCGGCGGCGTAATCGTCTGGGGAGGAGCGACCAACATCGCCCCCGCCGATGACATGATCATCACGTATGAATACCCGCTGAAGATCGATGCACGCGGCCAGATGCTTGCAAGTATCATGGCAAAAAAGATGGCGGTGGGATCTGACACCTGTGTCATTGACATTCCGGTTGGTCCCGGAACAAAGATTCCGGATGAAGCGGAGGGAAGAGTACTTGCGGGAGAACTGATCGAACTCGGCCGGAGGCTTGGCATTCGTGTTGAGTGTGCGATCACCTATGGCGGTGCACCGGTCGGCAGAAATATCGGGGTGAATCTAGAGGTTGCAGAAGCCCTCAGAATCCTTGAAGGCGATGCGGGTCCCAACTCCCTGATGCAGAAGAGTGTGGCACTTGCCGGGATGGCGCTGGAGATGACTGGCAAAACGGCATACGGATTCGGGGCAGAGGCTGCAATGGATTTGATCCGAAACGGAAAAGCACTGGCAAAAATGAAAGATATTATTGAGGTGCAGGGAGGTGATCCGAAGATCACGTCTGCGGATCTTGCATTCGGATCCAATGTGTTTGATGTGCCTGCTCCCAATGACGGGTATGTTGTTTCGGTGAAGAACCGGGATCTGATCAATATCGCCCGGACGGCGGGATCCCCGGCGGATCATGGTGCCGGTCTGCACCTGCATAAGAAACCGGGAGAGGCAGTAAAGAAAGGTGAGCCGATTCTGACGATCTATGCGGAGCGCGGATGGAGGCTGCAGCGTGCGATTGAGGAGGCGCGGGTGAGTATGCCTGTTGTGGTGGAAGGGATGCTGCTGGATCGCGTGCCGCCGGTCCGGCGTGTTGCATAATTTTTTGTGGGATTTTACCTCACGATTCTTTTTTTGGATTTTTTTTTGAAAAGAGCCGGGACATTTTTTTTGGAAAAGAGAGTTGTTTGTCCCAGAATTTCTCCAGAGATGATTTACACCTCATCTCTTTTTGTTTTCACGCAGTTAGTTTCTGCGGAGTACGGGGAGTGCTACTGCGCCAAGTCCTGCGTGTGCAATGAATGCGCCGAATCCCGGAGTCTGAATCGGGGGAGTCGTTGCAGGTACAACAGGTGGTGGTTGGAGCAGTGATTTGCCGCTGATGGTGACTGTGAACATGTCGCTGCGGACTAAACATCCTACCAAGTCCCTGAAAAATACCCAAAAATCACCCGAATTTGGATCCCCAAACATTTCAGCGATCAACGAACTCGCATCCCTCAAATAGCAAAATCAAAACAAACAAGCGACGAAAATACTACAAATGCATCAAATCAAAATTGAATCCTACCAAAACCACGAACACACACAAAACAAAAACGCTGAGGGGGAGATTTGAACTCCCGAGAGACTTTCGCCTCACGGGCTTTCCAGGCCCGCGCCCTACCGCTAGACTACCTCAGCAAACTAGCATACTACGTGAGTTCTCTGCCTTTATTAATATTACTTGTTTGCATCGGAAGGAGAAACAAAAACCCGGGTGGATCTTGCCACAAAACCGGGCTCTCCGCAGACAAACTTTGCCGAGTCACGCAGCGCCTCCCCAAGCGCGATGAGTATTCCCTCTTCACTAACGACCGCAACACTCTGTCCCCGCACAAACGGATCACAGCGCAGAACACCAACACCAGCAAGGATTGCACCATGGGAAACCGCGTCCGCCGCTCCGGGCCGCACCACAATCTTCGGAATATCCATGATTGCCTCCTCGGGAGGGAGCAGCATCGATTGGATCGCATCCCTGTCTCCCCGTTCAACTGCATCACGGATCTCGTGCAGCGTGTGCGTATCCTCCACCGAAAACCCGCCGGAACGGGTACGCCGCAGTTCAATCATCTGTGAACCGCAGCCGAGAACCCGGCCGATATGCACGCACAGCGATCGGATATACGTCCCCGCTTCGCAACGGACACGGATCAGAACCAGCCGATCCTGCATATCCAGAAGTTCAATCCGGTGAATTACCCGGATGCGCAGCGCCCGCTTCACCGCCGAACGGCGGGGCGGGCGCTGATAAACCCGGCCGGTGAACTGCTTCACCGCTTCTTCAACCTGTTCGCGGGGAACATCCGCATGGAGACGGAGACACGCGACATACTCCTTCTCGTGCAGGAGGAGAAGCGGTGCGAGACGTACCGCTTTACCGAGCATGACCACCAGTACCCCAGAAACCATCGGGTCGAGGGTTCCCGAGTGGCCCACACTGCTTTTCAGCATCTCACCAACCCAGGCGGCAACCTGGTGACTGCTCGGGCCTCGGGGCTTGTCCACCAGCAGGACACCTGTGTAACTCATTCGGTACTCCGCAGGTAGGCGTTCAATGCTTTGAGTGTTCCTTCCAGTGATCCGTCGCCGATGACTTTTGGTTCAAGACCGCCGGCACGCATTGCGTCTGCAGTGACCTCGCCAATGGCCATAGGGAGAAGGGATCCGGTGTCGAGTGAGGGAAGAAGCGCCATTTTGTAGGAGTTGGCGCTGGTGAAGAGGATTGCATCAACATCGTCAAGGTTCAGCGGTTCGCTGGTTGGTTCGAGACCATAGCACCGGTACTCAAATGCCATACCGCCTGCATCTTCGATTGCGTTAATAAGATCCGGATTCGGGACGTCAGCACGCGGAATGCCGATGCGTTTTCCTTCGATCCAGTCGCCGAGGTACGGGACGAAGTCCCGTGAGTAAAAGGTAGGGAGTGTTTCTGCGGCGATACCTGCCTGATGCAGTACTTTTGCGGTCTGCGGGCCGATAGCGATCACCCGCGTGGTTTTGGTGAGGTGAGGAGGGAGGAGCGGAGCAATTTTTTGTGCGGGAAGGGCGCTGGTGAAAAATATTGCATCGAATTCGTGATCTGCTGCGGCGAGGACAAATGTCTGAATGGTACTGCTGCGGATTTCGGCACGGAGGGGGGAGACGACACGGCATTCGTGTCCGTATTGTTTGCAGAGAGCCGCGTCTGCCGTACCTTTTTCGGCGAGACGGGTGATCGCAAGTAACATGAATGAGTATTGGACGGCCAGAGTTAATATTCTGTCCCGTCGATATTGTGGTATGCTTGGTGCGGTTGCGGGGTGTGTTGTCGGGGTTGTTCTCGGAACGATTTCAGGACTGGTTCCGGGGGTGCATTCCAATACGGTTGCAGGGTTTTTAGCGGGGTGTTCCGGGCCGCTGCTGTTGTTGTTCGGGCCGGAGGGTCTTGTTGCGGCGATTGTTGCGACGATGGTTACGCATACGTTTCTTGATGCGGTTCCGTCGACGTTTCTGGGGGTGCCGGATCCGGATACGGTTCTGTCGGTGCTTCCTGCTCACCGGTTGTGTCTTGCAGGTCACGGGGAGGAGGCAGTCCGGATGTCGGCTCTGGGGAGTGTTGCGG
Source organism: Methanocorpusculum vombati (assembly GCF_026891935.1). Taxonomy (NCBI): domain Archaea; kingdom Methanobacteriati; phylum Methanobacteriota; class Methanomicrobia; order Methanomicrobiales; family Methanocorpusculaceae; genus Methanocorpusculum; species Methanocorpusculum vombati. The sequence continues at coordinate 14,976 of NZ_JAPTGC010000014.1, forward strand.
GGTTTGTGTTGTGTCTTCCGTTGTTTGTGGTGTTTATGCTGGTTCTTCCGCCGATGCAGGGGTATATTGATTGGGGTATCGGGCTGGTGATTTTGGTTGCGGCAGGTCTTTTGGTGGTGTTTTCACGGTCGCCCGGATGGGCGCTTGCGGTGTTTGGGGTGTCGGGTGTTCTGGGTGTGTTTTCGTTGGGGTATGGATATTTTTCGTTCGGGATGTTCGGGACCGGGGAGGTGCTGCTGCCGTTGCTGACGGGGTTATTCGGGGTGCCGGTTTTGTTGTTGTCGATGCAGTCGTCTGCGGAGTTTCCTCCGCAGCGGTTTTCTGGGCTGCTGATTGGCAGTCGTGAGATGGTTTGGAGCGGGGTGCGGGGTGCTGTTGCAGGGGCGATTGTGGGATGGCTGCCGGGATTTTCGAGTGGAACGGCGAATGCGCTGCTTGCGATCCGGCGGGACGGAGATTTTGAGAAGACGGATGCACGCGGGTATCTGGTTGCGACGAGTGCGGCGAACACGGCGAATGCGGTTCTGGGGATTGCGGCGCTGTATGCGGTGGGGAGGATGCGGAGCGGTGCGATGGTTGCTTTGGGGTCGCTGGAGCTGCCGCCGTTGTCTTTTGTGGTGTTGGTTGCGGCTGCTGCTGCGCTGTGCGGGTATGGTCTGACAATTGCTGCGTCACGGTCTGTGCCGGTTTTGATGCGGGTGAATCAGCGGGTGCTTGCGAGGGTGGTGCTTGTGTTTCTGATTGCGGTGTCGTTTGTATTCTGCGGGCCGTTTGGTCTGTTGATTCTTGTAACCGCTACGCTGGTGGGGATGGTTCCCGGTCTGCTGGGTGTGCCCCGGATTTTTTGTATGGGGGCGATTATGGTGCCGGTGATGTTGTTTACGCTGGATGTGATCCGGTTTTGAGGTTATCGGAGGATGCTGATTTCATGTTCGGCTTTTTTGAATTGTTTGAGGATCTGTTTTTTGGTGTAGCGCTGGTAGGATGCGGAGAGGTATCCTTCGTGACCGGCGAGGAGTTCGGCGATGTCTTTGTTTGCGGCAAGGCTGAATCGTGAGATGAACCATTTGCGGGTCATGTGCCAGTGAAGCTGGCGGGTGTTGGTCGCGGGGTCGGGGTTTCCGTAGCCGAGGAAGTCGGCGGTTTTGCGGAAGTGATACTGGGCGGTGAGGGCTGAGAAGGGGAAGACCCGCGGGTCGTTGTCTTTGCGGACGGCGAAGTAGTCGCGGAGTGCTTCGGATGCTTCCTGTGTGAGGTAGGTGACGCGTGCTGTTTTTGTTTTGGTGATTTCGGCACGGATGTTTACGGCGGTGCGGGACTGACTGTCGTCGAGGTCGGTTTTGAGAAGTTTGGTGGCTTCGCCGAGCCGCATGCCGGATCCTACCATGGTGAGGAGGAGTGCGCCGATGTGTTCGGGCATTTCGAGGTACATTTCCTGAAAGACTCTGCGTTTGAGTTCTATTTCTTGGGTGGAGGCCCGCGCGGGCGGGAGGTTGATGAAGATTCGTGAGCGTTCCCGTCTGCTGAGGGAGAATCCGTTGTCTTCAAGCCAGACGCAGGTTGCTTTGAGGTAGAGGTTTGCGGTCATGGGAGCGTAGTTTTTGGAGAAGGTGTTTCCTGCGATTCTGAGGTCCCGGTGATAGTTTCTGCCTTCTGCGAGTTCTTTGAGGTAGGTGACTGCATGCGGGTCAATTTCGTGCGGGCGTTTGAAGGTGCCTGCGTAGAGACATCTGAGATAGGCTCCGATTGCAAGCCGGTAGTTTTCCCGGGTTTTTTTGTTGTCGTAGAGCTGCAGGAAGTCACTGATGGGGGTTGTTGATCCGATGATGCGGATCGGGGTTTTTGTTTCGAGGTCGGTTCCTGTTTTAACTTCTCTAATGTTGTTTGTGGCTGGTGTCATTGTTGTTTTCACCCATTTCCGAAATCACCATTTGTTGTACTTGGGTTTAGTTGTTGGTTGAGGTGGGTGGTGTTTCGGGAATTTTCTGCTTGTTCTGACATGAGGTTCCGGTTTTGTGCCGGAGACCTGTGTTGTAATGAATTCTGCTGGGATAAAAGCAAGAATGATAAAAATGTAGGTTTGTTTACCGTTTCCGGGTTACAAATCGTGTGGTGTTTCACGCAGTTAGTTTCTGCGGAGTACGAGGAGTGCGACTGCGCCAAGTCCTGCAAGTGCAATGAATGCGCCGAATCCCGGAGTCTTCGGGGTCTCGGTCGGCTTTGCAGTGGTTGCAGTCGGGGTTGTACCGGTCGGCTCAGCGGTGGTCGGAGTCGTGGTCACGACTTTCTCAACGATGTTGAAGTTGGTCGTGGTGGTTACATCGACTTCGATACCGTTCACTTTGATAGTGTACTCGTCAAGCTTCCAGTTGGTCGTGTCGACTTCAACAGACCAGGCGTTGTCAGCTCCCTCGCCTGCAACAACCTTCGTTGCCTGTGAGACACCGGAGGTGGTGGAGGTGGAGGTCTTCTCAACTGCGGAGAAGGATGAGGACATCACTTCAACGAGAACCTGATCGTCAACTGCAAGGTTGGTGGTACCGGAGATTGTGAACTTGGATCCAAGTGCCTTGTCTCCCGGGTTGGTGATCTTAATCCACGGCTCAGCGACGGTAAAGGTCAGCTTCGTGTAGATATCATCAATATTGGCAGAGTCAATCATCTTGGTGAGTGCATCTGCTGCCTGAGATCCTTGGAGTTTGTTTGCACTGCCCCAAACAATGAAGGACTGTGCATCTCCACCTGTGGTGGTGCTAACTGTCTTGAATGCCCACTGATAGTTGTCATTCGGCCAGTTGATACCATTCTGAACGACACCGGCATTGTCAACTGCTACAAGTTTTGCATCGAAGACATCGTTGTACATCGGGTGCTGAACGACGACGAAGTACTGGTTCGAGGACATGGTGGACGGAATCTCGATCTTCTTCTCATAAGATCCATCGTCTTCCACACTTACACTGTAAGGCTCGAAGAAGTTCGGGCCGAAGATGAAGATGTTGAGTGCACTCGGGTTTCCTTCTGCGGTTCCACGGATGTAGATCTTGTCGCCTTTGGCAACAATGGTTCCGGACGGGACTGCGGAAAGGAACGGCTGTTTCAGGTTAACGGAAACAGTTGCATACTCGGAGTCGGAGAGTTTAACTGCATAGTATCCGGATGTTCCGCCAACGGTCATCAAGGTACCATAGGCAGGTCCAGCGGAACCGCTAATGAGTGCAGGTTCAGATGATTTGCCGTTAGTGAGTCTGCTGGTTGCATAGATAGTGTATGCACCAGTGTCAAGTGCGATCTTGGAGGTGTCCCACTTGTACTCCCAGGTGTTGTCAGTCTTCACTGCAACCGGCTGACCGTTCTCTTTTGCGGCAACTTTGTCCGGAAGTGCTTTTACCAGAATACCGTTTTCGGCAAGGTTCTGTCCGGTGATGAACAGGAACACGTCAGTGCTGTCGGTGTTGGTACCAGTGAGTTTAATTTCGTCACCGATGTAGTAGGAACCGTCACCGGATGCGGCAATGGTTACTGCTCCCTTCTCGACTTTGACTTTGACTTTGTCGTAATTGCTGGCATCGAAGATCATATCACCAGATGTATCCTGAATCAGATCAGATACCTTTACGGTGTAGGTCTTGTCTTCGGTGGTCTTGTCGGTGTTGAACTGAATCGTTCTCTTACCGGATGCATCAGTCTTGAAGACTCCTCCGATTGCCGGGTAATAACCATCGTAGAAGATTTCACCAGGTGCAGAGACCTGAACTCCGGCTACATTATAGTATCCGAGTGTGTATCCTGCTGCAGGAACAGATTGTTCAGGATAAGTGCTCTGGAATCCAACCTGTCCTCCCTGAAGTGTCGGGTTGACCTCATTGTTTGACGGAGTTTCCAGATAGACTGCATACTGGTGCAGGCTTTCACCACTGATAGTGACCGTGAACGGGTTGCTGCGGACAACAGAGTCCTTTGCTGCCGTGATGGTCAGGGTGCTGCTCTGGAGGGTGAAGGAAATCGTGTTGGATTTCTTTGCGTAATCGGAGAATGCATCTGGGGAGGTGTATTCTGCCTGAGCAGTCCAAGTTCCTGCGGTTGCGTCATTGCCTGCCATAACCGGGTTTGGATTTGCAGTGGTCTGAGCACTGGTAAGTGGTACCGGGTTAAAGCTTGTCTGAGGAACTGCACCAGATGCATAACCGAAGTCAGTGGTCTTACCATTTGCCGGGGTTGTGAAGACAATCTTTGCAGTTGCTGTCGGGGTAAGTGTGGCGAATGCCGGACCGACTTTCGGTGCGTTGATCAGGAAGTTAACATAGGTGTCCTTGTTGATGGTCTTGCCGTCAATGGAATCACCTTTGCTTGCGGCAAGTTCTGCCTCAATGGAGATTTCCGGATACCAGATGTTGACAATTGTTCCTGCACCATATGCACCTGAATAATAGGTTCCATACTGACCGTTAACAACAGCTTCTGTAAGGTAGAACACACCGTTATCTCCAGAGATCTGGTTGACAACACTCGGGCTAGTTCCGTCAGAGTATTTTGTTAACTTAGTCGCACCTGCCACATAGATGTGCTCAAAAACAAAGGCATCATTTCCACTGGTAACAGCCCTGGAATTTCCAGGAGTTGTAACCTCAATCTCGACAGGCACTGTCAGATTGAGAGCAGACCCAGTCGGCGTCGTCGTGTTGATGTTGAACTTAAATGTTCCGAGGGTGGCTGGAGTCCACTCCAGGTAGGCTACATTGGCACCTCCTCCTCCAAGAACAATAGTCATTGGAGTAGTCGTCTCCACTGCAGGAGTAGTACCAGTGACGTTAATCAGCTGGAAGGTAGTAGATGCAGTGAGAGAAGCATTTGTCACTGTAAAGTTAACAGTTCCTCCAATCTCAACGCTAGTTACATTTGGTGTAACCGTCACGTTGTCTGCTGCAGACACAGCGCCCATAAACAGCGCTGAAATGAGCAATACGGCGAGAACTGCCATTATTTTCATGTTTTTCAAATGTAATTCCTCCTAAATGAGGATTCAATCATGAAAAATAATTATACGAGAAAATCTCGAAAAACTGCAAAAGCACTATCCAAAAATTCCAAAAAATGCAACTCCAAAAAATCCCCATTAAACATCCTACCAAATTCGATCCAAAAATACGCCGAATCCTCGCGAATTTTACACCAAACACACTTCACTGATCAACGAAGACCACCCAACAGGATAACAAAAACACCCAAAAACACGCAGATAAAGTACAACAAATCAAACCATATGAAATTGAATCCTTCCCCACAAACAAACCTTGAATCCTACCAAACAAAAACACCCCAAAAAAGAGAAGAAAAATTACAGCCCCGAACCTGAACCCGCCGCCCCGCCGCGTCCCAGTTCCTGATGGGCCTTCGCAAGATGCTGCGCACCAAGTGCGCCCAGAAGTGACAACTCCCCCGCCAGAACCGCAGTTGCCATAATCTCCGCAAATGCCTTTGCATGATCTCCCGGATTCTCTCCGCCGCCCGCAACACCAAGCATTGACAAACATGCATGCTGCGTCGCAATACCCGTCCCGCCGCCGACCGTACCCACCTGAAGCGACGGCAGAGACACCGACACATACACACCGCCGGGGACCGCATCCACCGTCGTAATCGCATTGCTCCCCTCCACAACATGGGCCGGATCCTGACCGCAGGCCAAAAACATCGCCGCAATCACATTCGCCGCATGCGCATTAAACCCAAGTGACACCGCACGTGCCGAGCCCACCAGATTCTTCCGCGTATTCACCTCTACAAGCGTCCGTGCATCAGTCTTAAACTGTGACGCAACCAACTCATCCGACAAAAACACACCCGCAACAACCGACTTCCCCCGTCCCTCAATCACATTAATCGCCGACGGCTTCTTATCGCAGCACATATTTCCGGACGTTGACACCATCCGTGCCCCCGTCTCCGCCTCGATCAGCTTTGCCGCAGCCTCAGACGCAATCGTCGCCATATTCATTCCCATCGCATCCTTCGTATCAAACTCAAACCGCACAAACACATTCGTTCCCACCACATACGTCGTGAGACCAATCAGTTCCCCGTGACGCGTCGTCTCCTCAGCCGCAACCTTCAGCAGCAGCAGATTATCCTCAGCCCAGCGGGCGACCTCTGTTGCATGCGCAACAGAGGTCGCCGCAAACACCGGAGCCCGCGTCATCCCGTCACGGAGAATCCGCACCTCCGCACCCCCTGCCTTCCGGATAGCACCGCAGCCCCGGTTAATCGACGCAATAAGCGCCCCCTCCGTTGTTGCCAGCGGAAGCCAGAACGAACCTTTCGCATACTCGCCGTTTACGATGACGGGGCCTGCAACACCCACCGGAATCTGCACGCAGCCGATCATATTCTCAATATTTCGGGTAACCACGCGATCGATCGGAATCGTATAGGCACCTACCGCCGCAAGATCGGAGGAAGTCTCCTCCTCGATATAGTTCCGGCGCAAAGCCACCGCATCATCTGCGGGCATCAGCTTTTCCAGAGCGTACAGTTTCAGATCGCCTGAACGGATTTTTGCAAGCTGCTCATCCATAGTATATACCATTCAGCACGCACACTAAAACATTTTTCTGACCGCAGACCTAATAATACCAAAAAGGTGTTCCATGCAGAAATACGCAAAAATTCTTGAATCCGTCAGAACGGCATCGCCGCTCATCCACCAGATCACGAATTACGTCACCGTCAATGACTGTGCCAACATCACACTCTGTATCGGGGCATCCCCAGTCATGTCACACGCTCCCGAAGATGTCATCGATATGACGAAGATCGCAAGCGCCCTCGTGCTCAACATCGGTACCCTTGACTCCAAACAGATCGAGGGAATGCTCGTTGCGGGCAGCGTTGCTGCTGACCGGAACATTCCGATCATCCTTGACCCCGTAGGGGCAGGCGCTACCCCGTACCGGACAAAGACCGCACAGCAGCTGATCGAAGAACTCCCGATCACTGTCATCAAAGGAAACGCCGGAGAGATCGGAACGCTGGCAGGAACCACCGCGACCGTCCGCGGGGTTGACTCCGGCGGGGTTGCGGGCGATCGAAAAACGATTGTCCGGGATCTCGCAGCCAGGCTTGGATGTGTTGTCATCATGAGCGGGGAAGAGGATCTGATCAGCAACGGGTCCCGTGTTGCAGGTGTTCGCAACGGTGTTCCCTTAATGGGCCGACTATCCGGTACCGGTTGCATGGCATCCGCGGTTACCGGAGCGTTCGCCGCGGTTGCCCCGGATACGATGGACGGCTGTATTGCCGCCATGGTCTCGCTCGGCATCGCCGGTGAAGCGGCGGCAAAGGTCGCCGCAGGCCCCGGTTCGTTCAAACCGGCATTTCTGGATGCAGTTGCTGCACTCACACCCGAACAGGTTGCCGGTCATGCCAAAGTTACCGAGTATTAAACCGATGTACGATCTCTACGTAGTTACCGACGAAAAATTATCCCGCGGTCTCACCCATGCAGAGATTGCCCGCCGTGCTGTTGCGGGCGGAGCGAATGTGATTCAGCTGCGGGATAAAGACAAATCCTCGCGGGAACTGTATGCGATCGCCTGCGAGATACGGGAGATCTGCCGGGACCGTGCACGTTTCTTTGTCAATGACCGTCTCGACATTGCCCTTGCCGCAGGAGCGGACGGGGTGCATCTTGGTCAGGATGATCTGCCAATTGAAGCTGCCCGCAGACTTGCACCGCAGGACTTTCTCATCGGTATTTCCGTAGGAAATGCCGATGAGGCCGTGGCTGCGGAGTCCGCAGGTGCAGATTACGTCGCCGTGAGTCCGGTGTTTTCAACCCCGTCGAAAACAGACGCGGGGGCAGGGCATGGGGTTGCGGCAATCAGAGAGATTCGTGCCGCGGTCACGTGCCCGGTAATCGGTATTGGCGGCATTAATGCAGACAATGCCGCAGAACTGATCGATGCAGGCCTCGATGGTGTTGCGGTCATCTCCGCGGTGGTCAGTGCCCCGGATGTGACTGCGGCGGCACAGAATCTTTCTGCGATTGTGCAGGATGCAAAGGGGCGGCGTGCATGAAAGAGCAGTGGTGTCTCCGCGTGCCGGTACAGGAGGGCGAGGTGGCACGACGGTGTGCAATTGCGGAAAATATTCTTGACCGGACACTGCGTCCCCGTGCGGAGAATGGATTTCTTCTGATACCGGTTCTCTCCCCCCATGATGGTGATGAACGTGCGGAGTTTGCGGAGAATCATGTGATTGAAGAACTCCCGCGTCACGAACAGATCGGCGGTATCGTCGTCCTGCAGGATGACGATTGTGCAGGAGCGGAAAAAATTCTTGCCGCCCGTCCTTCGGCACACACGGCCCTTTTCGCGACATCGCCGGTGGAAGGAGAGTTCCGCACAAAAACGTTCAAGGTTCTTGCGGGCAGACCGACAACCGAGACGATCTATCATGAGTATGGACGCCGCATGAAAATTGATCTGACCGCCGCATATTTTTCCGCACGGCTTGCGAATGAACGGCAGAGAATTTTGTCACAGATGCAGCCCGGCGAAAAAATTCTTGACATGTTTGCAGGTGTCGGTCCGTTTCCGGTGATGCTCGGCAGCGCCGCCGAACTGGTGATCGCAAACGATCTCAATCCCGGTGCGGTGCTGTTGATGCAGGAAAATATCCGGCTGAATCATCTGACGAATGTTATTCCGATGCTCGGCAATGCCCGCAATCTTGCCGAGATCGTATCGCCGATGAAGTTTGATCGCATTATTATGAATCTCCCGATGGATGCGGCAGAGTTTCTGCCGGCGGCAGCGCCTCTGGCAAAGTCGGGGACGATTGTGCATCTGTATTCGCTGGTTGAGAGGGAAGGCGAGCACAACGCGGATATTCTCCGCGTGTTTCCGGGTGCGAAGATTACTGAGCGGGTGCTTCGTTCGTACTCGCCGACGAGCTGGCATGCGGTGTACGATATTGAGGTTGCGGCATGCGGGTGAAGATCTGCGGCACGGCGACGTTTGCGGATCTTGCCTGTGCTGTTACGGCGGGTGCTGATGCGGTAGGGTTTCTGATGGGGATTACGCATGTGACGCAGGATGCGGTGACGCCGGAAGCAGCGGCGGCGATGGCTGCGGCCCTGCCGCCGTTTGTCGAGCCGGTTGCGGTGACGCATCTGACGAAACCGACTGATCTTATCCGAATTGTGGATGCGTCACACTGCACGACGCTGCAGATTCAGGATATGGTGACGCCGGAGGATATTGCAGAGGTTCGTGAGGCGCTGCCGTATCTCCGAATCGTAAAGGCGGTGCATGTGATGGATGCATCCGCGGTTGCGACGGCGAAGGACTTCGCCGGCGCGGCGGATGCAATTCTTTTGGATACGCGGACGGTTGATCGGATTGGCGGTACGGGCATTCCGCATGACTGGAACATCAGTGCAAAGATTGTGGAGGAGTGTTTGGTGCCGGTAATTCTTGCCGGTGGGCTGACTCCGGAGAATGTGACGGAAGCTATCCGCCGTGTCAGGCCGTATGCGGTGGATGTGCATACGGGGGTAAAAAAGAACGGGGTTCGGGATGCGGAACGAACACGGGCGTTTGTGGTAAACGCCCGGTCTGCTCCTGTTCCTCACACTTCGATCATGGGATGATTACAGGTTTTGAGGAAATTGGCATAGCCGACCATGTCGAGAAGTCCGTGACCGGAGAGGTTGAAGACGATTGTTTTCTCTTCGTTCATTTTCTTTGCGTCCAGTGCCAGTTCAATTGCCCCGCGGATTGCGTGGGATGATTCGGGCGCCGGGATGATGCCTTCGGTTCTGGCGAAGGTAACGGCTGCCTGGAAGATCTGAGTTTCGTTGTAGGATACGGCGTTGATGGTTTTGTTGTGGTAGAGTTCGGAGACGAGGGGGTTCATGCCATGGTAGCGGAGTCCGCCTGCGTGGACGGCGTTCGGGGTGAAGTCATGACCGAGCGTGTACATTTTGAACATGGGGGTGATGCAGCCGGAGTCGCCGAAGTCGTAGCGGTACTCTCCTTTGGTGAGCGAGGGGACTTCGGTCGGTTCGACGGCGAGGAAGCTGGTATCCACTTTTCCTCTGAGTTTCCTTTCGATCATGGGGAAGGCGAATCCTGCGAAGTTGCTGCCGCCGCCGATGCAGCCGACCATGTGGTCCGGGATGATGTCGAGTTCGTCCATCTGGGCGATGAGTTCCTGGCCGATAACGGTCTGGTGCATGCAGACATGGTTTGCGACGCTGCCGAGGCTGTACTTGGTTTTGCCGGTCGGGTCTTTGACGGCCATTTCTACTGCTTCGGTGATGGCGGTTCCGAGGGTTCCTCCGTAGGCGGGGTCTTTGGCGAGAACGGATTTTCCGTATTCGGTGACGGGACTCGGCGAGGGATACACGGTGCCTCCGTAGGTTTCCATGATGGATCTGCGGAAGGGTTTCTGTTCGAAGCTGACTTTGACCATGAAGATGATTACGTCGAGGTCGAAGTAGTTGCAGGAGAGGGAAAGTGCTGATCCCCACTGGCCGGCACCGGTTTCGGTGGTGAGGTGTTCGGTTCCGTCTCTTTTGTTGTAGTAGGCCTGAGCGATGGCGCTGTTGAGTTTGTGGCTGCCGGTTGGACTTACGTCTTCGCGTTTGAAGTAAATCTTCGCGGGTGTTTTGAGGTACTGTTCGAGATGGTATGCCCGCTGGAGCGGGGTGACTCTGCCGAACTGTGCGTAGGCTTCCCGGACCGGGTCAGGGATGTCGATGAACCGGTGGGTTGTGTCGAGTTCCTGATCTACGGAGGTTTTGCAGAATACGGGTGCAAGGTCAGCGGCAGTCACGGGCTTCATGGTTGCGGGGTTGAGTATCTCCGGTGACCCGATGTCTGCTGCGATGTTATACCATTTTTTGGGGATGTCATCCACGGTAAGGGTCGTACGACCGTCTTTAGGGAACATAGATCAAGGTGTGGTTTTCGTGTATTTAAATTATGTGCATTTTATTTCATTAATGTTCACTAATGTATGAAAATGAACATTTTGGATGCAGGCCAGAGGGGAAGACGCGCAGGGTATGATGTTTTGTACGGACTGGTAAAAGAGCCTGGGATTTTTTTCTTGGGAAAAGAGAGAGTTGTTGTGTCTCAGGATCTCTCCTGAGAATTATATCTCCACTCTTTTTGTTTCACGCTTAATCGCGGCGGAGTACGAGGAGTGCTACTGCACCAAGTCCTGCGAGTGCAATGAATGCGCCGAATCCCGGAGTCTGGGGGGTTGCGGTTG
>NZ_JAPTGC010000015.1 GCF_026891935.1 Methanocorpusculum vombati
GCAACGAGCAACCGCCCGGCTCCGGGCGGGCGAGAGCAGCGTTAAGAAAATGCGATGAGCGAAGCCGCGCCGTTAGGCGCATCTGCGTTATCTGCGTTTTCTTTTTCAGGTATCCCACTCACCACTAACTCATCTACAATGTCCAGAAAAAAAGGGGTTGAGAGAAATTCTCAGATTATTTGTTCTGGAGCTGCCAGACCATTCTGCCCTGGAGTCCGAAGTATTTGGAGAATCCGATTGCGTCACGCTGATCGATGGTCGTAGTGTCAAACGAGACCATGTCCTGTGAGTAGATTGCGTTCGGTGATTTTCTGCCGAGAATGTGCAGGCCGCCCTTGAACAGCTGGACGTCCACGGTTCCGGTCACGCGCTTCTGGGTCTCGTCGATGAATGCGTTCAGATCATGGTAGAGCGGCTCGTGCACCAGACCCATGTAGGCAAGCTCTGCCCACTGGTCGTCCACGATATGTTTGAACTTCAGCTCAAAGCGGGAAAGCACCAGTTTCTCAAGATCGGCGTGTGCTGCGATCAGAACGGTTGCTGCCGGGTGTTCGTAGTTTTCCCGGGCCTTGAGTCCGAGAACACGGTCCTCGACCATATCGTTTCTGCCGACACCGTTTCTGCCGGCAATCGTGTTCAGCTCTACGATTAAGTCAACGCCGTTCATCTTTTTGCCGTTGAGCGCAACCGGGACACCGTTTTCAAAGGTGAGGGAGACGATCTCCGGTTTGTCGGGGGCTGCCTCGGGTGAGGTCGTCCAGTGGTAAATCTCTTCCGGCGGGTGGTAATCCGTCTCTTCGAGTCTGCCGCCTTCAATACTGCGGGACCAGATGTTTTCGTCAACACTCCACGGGGTGGACTTCTTGACCGGAATCGGGATGCCGTGCTGTTCGGCGTAGTCGATCTCCCAGTCACGGGTCATGTTGTGTTCACGCATCGGGGCAACGATGTCAAAGCCGTGCATCCGGAAGATGAAGTCAAACCGGAGCTGGTCGTTTCCTTTGCCGGTACAGCCGTGGCCGATGGCGGCTGCTCCTTCCTGTTTTGCGATCTTGACGATCTCTTCTGCAATCAGCGGGCGTGCAAGGGAGGTACCCATCGGGTAGCCTTCATAGAGAGCGTTCGCTTTGATTGCGGGGAACACGTGCTGCTGCACAAACGCATCCTTTGCATCGATGGTGTAGTGCTTGTCGGCGATGAGTTTTCCTTTGTCATCTGCCATTTTAACTTCGGCTGCGGGCTGACCGACATCCACGGCAACCGTGACCACACGGTCGTATCCGTACATGTTCTTCAAGATCGGCACACAGACGGAGGTATCAAGTCCTCCGGAAAAGGCGAGAACGATGGTGCCTTTTCCTCCGGCTGATGGTGTATCTGTCATTGATGTAATACTCCACTTTTGGGAATGTGTGGAGTATATTGGGTGTTTGGCATATTCAATGTGTCCCACTTGCGGAATGTATCCTGATCCATATACTTTATTCGATCGTCTGCTAACAGATATTTCATGACTACCTATCGTGAGGATTTTCTTGATTACCTGAAATCTGCGAATCGTGCTGTAGTCCCCGGTCTTTTTGTATGTATTGCGGTGACACTGCTTTCCTTCCTGCTGACGCGGGGGACTCTCTGGGACGGCGGCGGGTCTTTGCTTCCTCACGAGCTGTTTGTGGACAACCCGGTCTTTGCCCTGCTTGCAAAGATCGGCCCGATCGTCCTTGCTCTTGTGATATGTCTTTTCATCAACTGCAAACTTTTTGATGCGGGAGGTTCCTACGCAGGGAAATATCTCCTGCGCATCGCAATTATTCTGATGGGTGCCCGGGTTACTGCGGATGTGCTGATGAACGCATCTGCGAGCGGTCTTGTTCTTATCCTCGCGGTTCTTGCGCTGACCATTGTTCTTGCAATGGTGCTCGGCAAAAAACTGGGTCACACCTGGGAGACATCCGCCCTGACGGGTACCGGCAACGGTATCTGCGGCGTGTCCGCGACACTTTCGGTTGCTCCGGTTATCAAAGCGGATCAGAAATATGTTCACGCGGTTGTCGGTGTTATCAGTCTTCTGGGAATTGTCGGTGTGTTTCTTGTACCGGCAATTGCGTTCGGTGTCGGTATGACCGATGCACAGGCCGAGGTGTTCATCGGCGGAACGCTGCATGAGATCGGCAACGTTATTCCGGCAGCGGATCTCTACACCGCCCTATCCGGCGGTGAGGATGTCGGTGCTCTTTCCCTTGCCTACAAAATGATACGGGTCGCTATGCTGGTCGTGGTTGCGTCGGTGTTCGGCTGGCTGTGGTGCAGACGTCAGGAGGCCGTGCATGCTTCCTGTCCCGCTGACCGCGTGAAGGCAAAAGTACAGGGGTTTCTGATTCTTTTCGTGCTTATGGCCGTCGGCATGACAGCGTTCATCACCCTGTCGCCGGAAATCGGACATGCCGTACAGTCGTCGCTCGTCAACATCTCCGTGACCATTCTCACCATTGCCATGGCAGGGGTCGGCCTTTCCATGAATCTGCGGGAGACGCTTTCCATCGGGAAAACCCTGCTCCCGTTTGCATCACTTCTCTGGCTGATTCAGGTCGTAGTACTGCTCGGGCTGACGATGTTTCTGGTCTGAACCCTGACCTTTTTTTCCAGCGCTGTTTCTTGCTTTACCTTAATATGGGTTTAGCGCCCATGTACACAGAATTCACCCGGGTACGGGATGAAATAACCAGAAGAGACTGAGTAGTTATGCGGCTTCTCCTCATGCATGCGGACCTCATTGCGTATGAGACCCTCTCCCGGACAAAGGTGGCGGAGACGGATATTGTGGCAAAGGATGCGATGCAGGATGCGCTTGTGGCGTTCTGTGCTGTTGAGTCTGCGGACGAAACTGATCCGGAGGACATTGCTGCGCAGACCGCAGCGGAGATACGTGCGGTCGCCGCCAAGGTAGGGGCTGTCCGGGTCATGATCTATCCGTATGCCCATCTCTCAAGTGACCTCGCCCGGCCAGCCGCCGCAGTCTCTGTTCTGAAAGAGACTGCGCGTGTCCTTATGGCCACATCTTCTCTGGAAGTCCGGCGTGCGCCGTTTGGCTACTACAAAAAGTTCACCGTCATCTGCAAAGGCCACCCGCTGTCCGAACTCTCCCGCCATCTCGTCCCCTCCCAAAAGGGGACTGCGGCTGATACCTGTCTTTCGTCCCCTTAGATTCTTGTCCTGCTGAAGCCAGGGGTGAGATACCTGCGGTATTTTTCCTCTGTTTTTCCCCTCTGTCCGGTGTTTCCTGATGCTGATTGAACGTCCTCTCTCCCAAAAGCTTCTGATGATTCTGGCAGCTGCGGCTGTTTTCATGGATTATCTTGACACAAGCATTGTGTCCATCGCACTGCCTGCGATCTCCGAGAGTTTCGGTTCCGGTTCGTCCCTGACGTCATGGGTGATGACCGCGTATCTGCTTGCGCTCGGCAGTACTCTTCTCCTTTTCGGCAAGCTTGCGGACCGTACCGGTTTGCAGCGGGTAATTTTTACCGGAGGATTTGTACTGTTTACCGTTGCCTCTTTCCTCTGCGGTATTGCAACGGATATCGTATCCCTGATCGGATTCCGGATCTTCCAGGGGGTAGCTGCTGCTATGATGGTTGCAACGGCCACCATGCTGATTACCCTGCATCTTCCCAAACAGATCCAGCCGGTCAGTATGGGTGTTATCGCTACCGCCGGCGGTGCGGCACTCGCGCTCGGTCCCGGAATCGGCGGGGTTCTTACCCAGTTCATCAGCTGGCACTGGATCTTTTTCATTAATATCCCGGTGGGTATTGCGGGGGTTCTGGTTGCCCTGTTCCTGATTCCCAAACCGGATCCTGCGGATCTTCCCGCACGTCCCAAACCGTTTGATTCGCTTGGCGCGGTGTATCTTGCAATCACGCTTGTTACTCTGCTTGCCGGACTTGAACTTGGTGTTTCCGAAGGCTGGACAGCGCCGGTCGTTCTGCTGATTGTGCTTTCCCCGGTCTTTGGATGGTTGTTCCTGCGCCGTGAACTCCGGCATCCTGACCCGATACTTTCCGCACGGCTGCTGTACAACCGGACGGTTATGTGGGCCGCAGTTTCCACGCTGTGCATTACGCTCGTGTATCTTGGTGTTATCTATGTGATGCCGTTCCTGCTGACGGAAGAGTATCTGCTGCCGACCGCGGTCGCGGGCGGCATCATGCTTCTGCCGCCGGTTGCAATGGCGTTGATCGGTATCCCCGCAGGAGCGTTTGTGCGCCGGTGCGGTTGTATGGTTCTTTGTAACAGCGCATCGTTTCTCCTTGCCGCGGGGATGGTGCTTCTGGGCACTGCCGTGATTCTGTCGAACATGCTTCTGATCTTTGCAGGTCTTGTGCTGGTCGGTCTTGGTATGGGTTTAAACGAAGGTCCCAGTATTCAGCGGATTACTATCCACAGCCCGCTTGAGCTGCAGGGTTCTTCCGGCGGCCTGATCTTTACGGTGATGAACGTGGGATGCGTGCTGGGTGTTGCGTTGTTCTCGGTTGCGGCGGCTGCCGGTTCCGGCAGTGCTGATGTCTATACTCCGGCGGGTGTTGCGATCGCCTGCGCTGCGGGATTTGCGGTTGCGGTGATTGCCCTGATCACGTCCCGGCTTGCGCGTGATACGGTGAAGTGCTGATATGTCCGGGAAACGGTGGTGCCTGAAGGTTCTCGGTATCCTCTGCCTTGCCTTTGGCGCGGCAGGTATTGTTCTTCCGGTTCTTCCGACCACGCCGTTTGTCATTGCTGCTGCGCTCTGCTTTTCGGCAGGTTCCCCGCATCTTGCCGCGTGGCTGGAACAGAACCGGTACTTCGGGCCCTATATTGAACATTACCGGAACAAAACCGGTGTGCCGCTCCGGCAAAAAATCGGCGGTATTCTTTTTTTGTGGGTGATGCTTGGCATCTCCATGGTGATCGTGCAGAAACCGTTTGTTGTTCTGATTCTCTGCATAGTGGGGCTTGTCGTGACACTGCATCTGGTACTGCTGAAGACCCGAAAAACGTGTTAGTCGTCGGTGAACGTAAAGAGTTCCTCGACGGGTACCTGCAGAACTTTTGCAATATCAAATCCGAGTTTTAGGGACGGATTGTACTTTCCGTTTTCCAGGTGGCCGATGGTCTCACGCCGGACACCGACCGCGCTGGCAAGTTCTTCCTGGGTGATGTTGTGTTTTGCGCGGTATTCGCGAATCTTTGTCTTAAGCGCCACTCTCCACTCCCTGTAGTTCACGGAATTCATGGATGACCAGCATGCAGATGAAGACAAACATGCCTGCGGCGAATGTCAGCGGGAATGCGGTGGTAAATACTGCTGCATCCCCGATGAGAACGGCGACTGCATACACGATGCAGAAGAGCACCGTCTGAAGAAAGAAGGCGGTGGTTGCTGCTTTTCTGACGTAGGCGGTGAACAGTTCATCTTCAACGGTGAAGAGGTAGCCGAAGAACACGAAGAATGCGAAAAAGGCACAGTAGCGTACTTCGCCGGTTGGTACGGCAAGGAGACCGAGAAGTCCGATCAGGCCCAGGAAACTGAGTTTGTTTATCATAGGTGTATGTGATATATTTCACACAATGATATAAATACCTAACATCGGTGTTGTAAAAAAAATCAGTAGTTTGCGGGAAGGTACAGATCCAGCTGTTTCTGATTCATATTTTTCTGCAGATTCCAGCGTTCGGCGATCTTTTTGCGGAGCTGTTCTTCCAGCTTTGGAATTTTGTTCCCGGCGTACTGCTCAATGATCTGGGAAACCCCTTTTTCAGTATGGGATTTGTCCAGAACGGCGGATGTCTGCACTATCTGCAGACTTGACTGAAATGAGAGGGGGTAGCCGAGCGGCATGACCAGGTACTGTACGATCTCACGGATTGTTCGTTTGGATCCGACGTTGAAGGGTTTGAGGTTGCGGAAGTTTTTGTGCAGGGAGATGATCTGTTCCATGGGGTGGTATCCTTCGCTGAGTTTCCGGTAATAGGTGTTCAGCAGTTTCTGGATAACAACCTCTTTTTCGCGGCTGATGGGTTCGGGCTCTTCGATATTGTCAAGGATGATCCTTCTGATCTGGAGGATGAGGGCGAGGGTGACTTTGCGGGGATTTTTATTGCGAAGAACCACGCAGCGGTACAGATTCTGGATGTTGTTTACGTCATGCAGATATTTGCCGTTCGGAACTTTGCCGGTTTCAATCATCCGGACAACTTCGGGAAAGGTGAATGTGCATCCGACCGTTTTTGCGGATTCATGGATGTAGTGGTATTCACGCTCGTTTATATGCCGGGCATACTCCTCTTCGGTAAGGTAGTCATGGTAGCGAAGGTCGAGGTATCGGTATTTTTCCAGCAGATAGTATATTTCTTCGTTTACTTCGTGTTCATATCTGAAATTTTTTACCCGGAAGGAGGCAACTTTCTCACAGCATTTCATTTCAAGATCAAATCCGTAGAGGAGAATTGCCCGCGCAATCTCCGGTTCGGTCGGCGGTGTTCCGGCTTTGATAAGCTTGGATGCGCGGAACTTGTGCGCGTCGCTGTTGACCTCCCGCATCAGGTAATATCGTACGACACCGTTCTGTACTCTTTTGTCCACACGGTAGTAGATGTCCTTTTTCATCCTTTGTGTATGTTATTGGCAGGGCAGTGTGTAGTAAGTTTCGTCCGGGATGGTTCAAAAAAAGTTATTCGCGGTTTGCGGGGAGATCCCAGGTCTGCATATCCCGCGCCCCGTACCGGTAGTCCCACCGGATTTTGTGGCTCATGTGCACGCACCAGAACTCTTTTGGGGCAAGCCGCTCTGCCAGCCGTTCTGCGTCCCGGATGTTCATGTGTTTGGAGATGTGTACCTCCGGCGGGAAGATGCCGTCAAGCAGCAGAAGGTCTGCACCTTTCATTGTCTCCAGTGTTGGTGCTGACAACTGATCGGTTGTGTCGCAGGAGTAGACAAACACTGCTCCGTCCGCTTCAATCCGTACGCCGCAGGTGGGGGTGTCGTGCATTACCGGGAAGAGGGTTACTGACATTCCGCAGATGTCCATTGGTTCGTACGGAGTCATTACCACTTCACGGTGGCGCATAAACGAAAAGATGCTGCCGCAGTAGCTGAGAACTTCTGCGATACCATAGACGGGGATAAGGTCGCGCTGTACCCGGTAGAAGTCGCCGAATCCCATGAAGTGGTCGTAGTGGCCGTGCGTCCAGATGACGGCGTCGATATGCGGGGAGCCGGCGGCAAGCAGCTGGGCACGCATGTCCGGGCCGGTATCGATCAGCAGGTGTTTGCCTTTGTGTTCTACGAGGATTGAGGTGCGGAGCCGCTGTTTTCCGGTCTGCCGGGCTTCGCGGCAGACGTCGCAGTCACAGCCGATTTTCGGCGTTCCAACCACATCACCAGTGCCAAGTGCTGTTACGTGCATGATTGATTACAGGCAGCCGCTCCGGGCAATGTTCCGGCGGTTTACCAGCTCCATGCCGGCGTTCACATCTTCTTCGTTGATCTCTTTGCGGCCTGCAAGAAGTGCCGAGACGATTGCTTCCGTCAGCATCATGCGGAGGTCTGCTCCGGAGAATCCGTCTGTTCGTTCTGCAAGGGTGGTAAAGTCCATGGTGCAGGGGATGTCGGATGCGACGTGCCGGAGAATTGCTTCGCGCATGGTCATGTCCGGCAGGGTGAAGGTAACGACCTCGTCAAACCGCCGCCAGGCTGCTTCATCCAGCATTCCTGCATGGTTTGTTGCACCGATGAGAAGCACCTGATCTTTGATCAGGTTGATGTGGTCGATGCTTTTGAGGAGCGTGTTTACCGCCCGCTTCATGGTGCCGTTGTCGTCGGAGATGCGGGTCTTTGCGATGTAGTCAAATTCGTCTATGAAGAGAATGCAGGGGGCAATTTTTTTGGCAAGGTCGAAGATCCTGTCGATATTTTTGGAGGTCTCTCCCAGGTACTGGGAGGTCAGCATGGAGAGTCTGACTTCCAGAACCGGCATGTGTACCGAGCGCGAGAGTGCGAGCGCAAAGGAGGTTTTGCCGGTTCCCGGGGGGCCGACGAGCAGGATTCTTCCCAGTTCGTAGATTCTGTGGTTGCGGAGGAACTCCTGATTTTCCAGAGAAATCTGTACTTTCCGGACGATTGCAAGCTGGTCCGGGGTGCAGACGAGGTCATCTAAGGAGAATTCGATCTCTTCGGGAGCGTAGGCGACTACCAGATCCACTGCTTCGCGGTAGGTGTCGGATTTTGCGGTGAGTGCTCCGATTTTTCCGGTAAGGGATGCAACGGTGTCTTCAAAGAGCGGGATGTTTTCCCGCGCTTTTTTGTAAGAGATGCTTGTTTCACCTGCGGTCTCCAGGGCGAGGGACAGTGCGGGGTTTTTCATCACCGCGTCCGTTCCTGCATGGCGCAGGTACCATTTCATTGCGGGTGCAAAGGTGGTTACGGCGAACTGTCCGAGGTCGTTTACCACGAGGTAGGAGTTTTTGCCGTCGGCGATGAGGCTGCGCGCGGCAAGGTTCGGGAAGTAGGTCTTCAGTTGTCCTTCTTTGATGGCAACCGGCCGTGCAATGACTCCGGGAACGTCCGGGCAGAAGAGGGGACGCAGCGCTACGGGGAGGTCATTTACACCGAGCGCAGGGTTTCCATTTACCACTTCTGCTGTCAGAACGATCTCTGTAAGCTGCAGCAGTCCGGATTCAGTAGCAGTTGCGTCCATAGGTATTCCATATATATGGGTGAAAAAAAGGCATAAGGGTTTTGTGAGAGGCGCGTCTATTCCCGATCTGCCCGCAGACCCGCCCACCGCATGCGGATGCGGAATTCGTCTTCGGGCTGCGGGTCTGCTTTGAGGGCGTCGCTGTAGGCGTTGAGTGCGTCTGCGCTTCGTCTGAGCTGTTCGAAAACAACTCCTTTGAGAAACAGGACGAGGGCTTTGTTCGGATGGCCTGCGGTTACTGCTGCGTCATAATACCGGAGTGCGTCATAGAGGAGACCTGCACTTCTGAGATTGTTTGCCCGTTCGAGGATCTCTTCGGGTGTTCCCTGCGGGGGGCGGAAGCCGGTTCCTCTGGCATACATCTCTGCTGCGTACGGCGGGGCGAGAACTCCGCCGTTCTCTTCTGCGAGCCGGACTTTGCAGTGCCAGACCTGGGTGAGCATGGTGTCTTCATGGGTGTTGCACCATTCTTCCGCACGGTAGAAGCAGTCGCCTGCTGCGTCATACTCTTTTTTCTGTACCAGTGCCTGTCCCCTGACCACAAGGGATGCGGCGTCCGCATCCCGGACGGCGTCGGCGGCATCGGCTGCTGCAAGGGCTTCGTCGGGTTTTTCCGCATACAGGAGTACTTCGGCTTTCAGTACCGAGAGCATGGAGACGAAGGCTGCCATCCGGTCTGGTTCCCCTGCCGCGGCATCGTTCCATGCGGGGATTCCTGCAAGCGCTGCGTCGAAACATTCGGCGGATTCGGTGTATCTTCCTTGTGCCTTGAGGATCGAGGCTTTTCCTATCCATGCGAGGGGATCTGTAGGGTCGGCGGCAACTGCTGCGTCGTACATGCGGAGCGCTTCGTTGAGTTTTCCGCTGAGTGCAAGCTCTTCGGCCTGCGTGATGAGGTCGGCGGTTTCAGACAATCTTTTCACCGTTGCGCGTGACACTTACCCGGCCATTTTCCACCGACAGGGCAAATCCGTGTTCATACAGCCATTCACGGGCGTTGCCGTGGCCGTGAATCATCAGTTCCACGAGGTCTGAGGGTTCGTCCACGTCGGTTGACATCCGCATGGAGTCGATGATTTCAACTGTGAGGCCGAGTTCTTCTGCGATCTGCAAGTGGCGGCGGTAGGAGAAGCCGTAGTACTCTACATGGAAGGTTTCCGGATGTTTGACGAAGATGACGTTGGTGCCGCCGCCGAGTCCCGGTACGATTGCCATGTCCGCTTTGGTGGAGAGTACCCGCTGGAGGCTTCCGGGGGTGGTCATCGGCAGGTCGGACATGATGATGAGTGCCGGGCAGTGGAACTGGGGTAGTGCCCAGTTAATCGCTTCGTTTAGTCCTTCTTTGCGAATTGCGACCAGTGCTTCGCTGCACGTGTATTTGGAGGTACAGAGGAGGGTTGCTGTGCAGCCGGTTTTGCGGACTGCGGAGATGACGTCGCCGAGCATTACCTCTGCAAACTCTTCGCGTTCCTCCTGTGTCATGACAGGGGCAAGACGGGTCTTGGGATTGACCGGTTTGAAGGGAATCAGGGCGTGGAAGTACATAGTACTTTTATTTTCGGCATGATTCCATTTTAATGTGGGGGTTGGCTTGGGTGCTGCACCTTTATTCCTGATCATCCCACGGAAAACACCGAACGCGCAGAAATTTTCAACATCACAGAACATACAAGAAAGCCACGGAAACAGATTAATTTAGGATTCCGTGATGTTCACGAACTGTTCCGTGATGTTTTTGCTTCCGTGTGTTTCGTGTCTTCCGTGGGCTGAAATTCGATCAATGACGATCATTCATAGGCAATAAACGAATTTAGGTGCAACGCCGGTTGGCTTGGGCGTTGCACCGTCATCCCGCGAAAAAAGAGATTCTTTTATTGATACTCTACCAGGCTCTGCACCTGTTTGGGCAGTCCTCCCTTAAACCGGAGACGGATTCCCTCATAATACTCACGGACACGTTCGTTCATGGTTGGATGCACCCGGAGTTTTGCTGCGGCAAAATCTGCCTCGGTAACGGCTGAACCGTTCCGGCGGAGGGCCTCCATCGCCGCTTCGCGGCAGAGGCTCTCCAGATCCGATCCCACGAACCCTTCGGTAATTCCGGCGATCTTTTCCGCAAACGCTGTCCGGACCGGATCTGCAAACACCACATTCTGTGCGGCAAACGCATCCGTGAGAATGCGGCGAAGCTGTGAGACGGAAGGGCCGTCCTCCTCCGTCCCGATCTTTTTGGCAGCGGTTTTGATCTGCCGGAGCGTCAGGGTCTTTCCTGCGTATTTTTCCGCAAACATACGCACACCCTCCTCGCTGCACCCGGCGAGTATCTCCGCCGCCGCATCAAGAGACGAGTTTTCCAGCGGCATATACCGCATATGCACCGCGAGGATTGCCCGGCGATCCGCAGGTGCCGGCTCCGGAATATAGACGAGGCGGTCAAACCGTCCGGACCGGAGCAGTGCCGGATCGATAATGTCCGGGCGGTTGGACGCAGCGAGAATCACCACATCGTTCAGCGGTTCAATGCCATCCATTTCGGTCAGTATCTGGTTTAAGACATTCTCCACAACCTGGTTTCCCTCGCCGCCTGTACTTCGGGCCGGCGTAAGGGAATCGATCTCATCAAAGAAGATGATTGCAGGAGCAACCTGCCGGGCTTTCCGGAATATCTCCCGGACCGCACGCTCCGACTCCCCCACCCATTTGGAGAGCAGCTGCGGGCCTTTAATTGCAATAAAGTTCGCGCCGCTTTCGTTTGCAACCGCCTTTGCGATCAGCGTCTTTCCTGTTCCGGGCGGTCCATAGAGCAGGATACCCTTCGGCGGACGGATACCAAGCTGCGCAAACGACTCCTTGCGGGTAAACGGATACTCCACCGCCTCGCGGACTTCATTCAGCGCAGTTTCGCATCCGCCGACATCAGCCCACCGGGTTGCAACCGACTCAATAGATATCTCCCGCATCGCAGACGGCATAATCTCGCGGGACGCCTCGGCGAAATCCTTTGCTGTTACCTCAAGAGTTCTGAGCACCTCATCCGGAATACGATCGGTATCCAGATCGATTACATTCATCTGCCGGCGGAGTGCACGGATGGCAGCCTCGCGTGCGAGGGCTGCAAGGTCCGCACCGACGAATCCCCGCGACAGGGCAGCGAGCCGCGCAAGAAGCTTCTCGCGGTTGCGGTCGTATTCCGCCTCAGCTGCTTCGATCTTCTTCTCTGTACCGTGATGCTTCAGCTCCTTGACCCGTGCGGCCCCCTCAAACGGCATCCCACGGGTATGGATCTGCAGGATTTCCTGCCGGTCCGTCTCGGACGGCACACCGATCTCTATCTCCCGGTCGAATCTTCCGGGACGGCGGAGCGCGGGATCGATTGCATCGGGCCGGTTTGTTGCACCCACGACAACAACCTGCCCGCGACCGGCGATACCGTCCATCATCGTCAGCAGCTGGGCAACCACCCTGCGTTCCACCTCACCGGAGACATCCTCGCGGCGCGGCGCAATCGAATCAAGCTCATCGATGAAGATGATGGCCGGAGCGTTTGCCTCGGCCTCTTCAAACACCTCGCGGAGCCGCTGCTCGGACTCGCCGTAGTACTTGGAGATGACCTCCGGGCCTGCAATTGAGATAAAGTGTGCCCCGCTCTCGTTTGCAACCGCCTTTGCGATCAGCGTCTTTCCCGTACCCGGCGGCCCGTAGAGCAGCACACCCTTCGGCGGATCGATACCCATTGTTTCAAACAGCTCCGGATGACGGATAGGCAGCTCGATCATCTCGCGGACGCGGCGGAGCTCTCCTTTGAGACCGCCGATATCCTCGTAGCTGATCTGTTTTGTCCCTTCAAACCCATCGATATCCCCTTCCTCGGAGATCTCAATATCGGTCGTGCGGGAGATGATACACGCACCTTCCGGTTCGATCGCCGCTATTTTGAACTCAAGATACGTATTGGGGATGCGGGTAATGATCGGCAGAATGTCTCCCGTTGTTACCGGGAAGTTGATCAGGGACTCGGTGATCTCCTCGGGTTCGGCGTCAAAGTTCTGGGGCATATGCACCGGAGGAATGAGGTATACACATTCCGCTTCGATCTGTTCCTCAACCGGCCTGACCACTACACGGTCTCCCGGATTCACGCCCGCGTTCATCCGCGTGAACTTGTCGATGCGTATCTTTCCCTGTTTCCAGTCGGCGGTCATGGCACGCCAGACCTTGGCGACGGTTTTTGTTTTGCCCTCAATGACGACGAGCTGGCCGGGAACAATGCCGAGCTGCTGCATGGTGTCCGGATCGAGCCGTGCTTTTCCCGAACCCTGATCCTCAGGATACGCACTGTCGACTTTGAGTGATAGTTCCGGCATGATTGAGTAGTACAATGCTCTGGACTTGATTAATAATATTCTGGAGAGTGCGGGTTTTGTTGTCCTCCTAATGGGGAGAGATTTATCCCGTGAACACAAGAGTATTATTCAGGAGTATTCTATGCGTCTGTTGGTGATTGATCCCGGGTTTGGTGCTGCGGGCGATATGATGTGCGGCGCGCTTCTTGCCGCCGGTGCGGACCGCGATATGGTTCTTCGTGCAATGAAGCAGGCCGCGCCGGAGCTGTCGGTTTCGCAGGTGGTACGGTGCGGTATGCCTGCGTGGTACGTCCGGACGCACGCCGGGCCTGCCCACCGGACGCCTGCCGAGGTGCTGGAGATTGTCCGCGCCGCAGACGCTCCGCCTGCGGCAATCGATCTGGCCGTCCGGGTATTTTCCCGGATTGCCGCAGCTGAGGAGCAGGTGCACGGAACCCATCATGTGCATTTCCATGAAGTGGGTGCAGATGATGCAATTGCAGACGTGCTGGGTGCCTGCACCGCGCTTGTGACCCTCGGAGTGGATGCGGTGCATATTCTCCCGCTGTCGGTCGGGTCCGGGACAACGGTCTGTGCCCACGGCACGATGCCGGTTCCGGCTCCCGCGACCGCAGAGATTTTACGAAATGCGGACCTGCGGGTTGCGACCGGCGGTTTTTCCGGAGAACTCTGCACACCGACGGGGGCTGCACTTCTTGCGGAGTTTTCGGCATCGTTTGGAACGAACGAACAGCCCGGCCGGATTGTCTCGGTCGGCTGCGGCGCGGGCACCCGTGACCCATCCGATCACCCGAATGTACTGCGGGTGATGGTCATGGAGACGGAATCACCGCTTTTTGGTCCGGCGGTTGATGTACTGGAGACGAATGTGGACGATGTCTCCGGCGAACTGCTCGCGGATGTGGTATCTTCCCTGATGGATGCAGGGGCCCGGGATGCATGTCTGGTGCCGGTTGTGATGAAAAAGGGACGGCCCGGCTATATTGTCCGGGTGATCGCTCTGCCCAAGGACTCGGAACGGCTGGCACGTCTGCTTGCCAGAGAGACCGGCAGTCTTGGTGTCCGCTGTATGCCGATGGTGCACCGGTTTGTGGCTGACCGCCGCATCTCGTCTGAGACGGTGGTGGTGAACGGGAACACATTCACGGTCGGGGTGAAGACGGCGTTTATGGAGGGAATTCCCTACTCGCGCAAAGCGGAGTTTGATCAGGTGCGGGATGCAGCAGATGCTGCCGGGGTTTCCGTCCGGGATATGAAACGGGTTGTCGAGGAGGAGGCATGGAAGAGGGAGTAACGCGGAAAATTTCCACCGCGGTTCCGGGATTTGACCGGCTGCTGGGCGGCGGACTTGAACCGCGGATGATTACCCAGTTTGTGGGGGAGGCGGGTTCCGGAAAGAGTACTCTCTGCCTTGTTGCCGCGGTTGCGGTACTGCGTGCCGGCGGCGGTGTGGTGTACATTGATTCCGAAGGATTTTCGGGGGACCGGTTTTCGCAGATTGCCGGGGCTGATACGGAGGAGTGTGCAAAACGGATCTATATCGAAGAGCCGATGACGTTTGCAGAGCAGGGGAGTATGATTGCCGGATGCGAGGCGCTGTTACGTGCAGGAAAGGTGCAGTTGATCGTGGTTGATTCGGCGACTGCGCTGTATCGTCTGGAACAGATGGATACCCGCGAAGCACTGTCCATGCTGTCGCACCAGATGATGGTGCTGCTTGCGCTTGCAAAACGGTTTGATGTTCCGGCGGTGATAACGAATCAGGTGTTTATGGATGTGGACCGCCACCGGCTGAGCGGTCTTGGCGGAACGGCACTTGCCCATATCTCCAAAGCAATTCTCCGGGTGGAAAAACGGGACGGGTTCCGGCGTGCGGTGGTGGCAAAGCACCGGTCGCGGCCGGAAGGGGACTTCTGGGATTTTGTGATTACCGGCGACGGGGTTTCTGACCGGTAAGGTGCGGTCTTTTTTGCTGCGTGATCCGGTTCATGTGTCCGGTCCGGGGAGAAGTCCCCGGATGATTCGCGCGGCTTCGCAGATATTTTCTATGACATAGTCTGCGGTATCGAAGAGAATTTCCGGTCGTGTTCCCTCCTGCTGGACGGTGAGGATGGCAACGTCTGCGGATTTCATTGCCGAGAGATCATTGATGCCGTCGCCGGTCATGACCACGACGTCATACTCGGTTTTCAGGTTCTGGACAATCTGGGCTTTTGTTACGGGTGTTGCCACTCCGTGGACGCGGTTGCGCGGGATACCGATCTGATCGGCAATTATTTCCAGTTTTTCCGTCCGGTCTCCGGAGGCAATGAACACTGCAACTCCCAGACTGTGCAGCAGGGATACCATTTCCCGGACGCCCGGAAACGGGTATCCCGCAGCGGCAATGGCGAACTCAATCTTTCGTGTCCGCAGGTTGATGATTGCTCCGGCGTTCAGTGCAAAGCTGTCGCTCTGCCGGGACACGGTCATCCAGCAGTCACGGATGACCTCCTGCATGTCGGAGATTTTCGCGTCGGTATCATGGTAGAGGATATCTCCCACAACATCCGAGACGATGACACGTCTCCCGCAGCTGATGCCGAAACTTACGTTTGCCTCTGTCAGGTATTCCGAGAGCAGGGCGTCCGGGTTGCTGTCCATGATGTCGCGGGAGTGCAGGTTCAGGAGAACCAGAATCCGGTCCGGGTCCTGAAACGTCAGCGTTGTGGTCTCCATACTTGCATCCGCCATCCGGTGGTCGGCTACGGACAGTACGCTCCGGTACGTCCGGAGCAGTGTCCCCGCACTATCAAAAACCGCTGCAACTGTCATACTATACGGGTAAATTTGTTGCAGTTGCTATTTCTAATGTGGGTATTGGTGATGCCTGCCGGTATGATCAAAACCTCCGGTATCCGCACCTATATAATGTAGCACCCCCATTTTTTACATATGACTCTTCTCCAGACAGCTGAGCAGATCCAAACCATGCAGATCCGCGGCGCTGGAAAAATCGCCCGTGAAGCAGTATCTGCTCTTCGCGATCATGCTGAGACGCTTCCGCATACCGGTGACGCTTCTTTGTTTATCCGGGAGATGGAACACGCGGCAGGTATTCTTCTTGCAACGCGGCCCACTGCTGTTTCTCTTCCCAATGCGATTCAGATGGTGATGCGCGATGTCCGTACCGCCCGCACCGAGGATGCCGCCCGCCGTATTCTCCGCGAGAAAGCTGATGCGTTCATCTGGTCATCCCGTACCGCAATTGATCGTATTGCGGCAATGGGGGCAAACCACATCCCGGACGGCAGTGTCATCATGACCCACTGCAACTCCAAAGCGGCCCTCGGCTGCATCCTTGAGGCAAAACGTCAGGGAAAAGACATTGAGGTGTATGCAACCGAGGTCAGGCCGTGGAATCAGGGGCGGCTTACCATCAAGACCTTAAACGACAACGAGATCCCCACGACCTACATCGTTGATTCTGCGGTCCGCAGTATGATGAAGGATGTTGATCTTGTCATTGTCGGTGCTGACGCGATCACGGTGAACGGTGCGGTAGTGAATAAAATCGGCACTTCCCAGATTGCTCTCTGTGCCAGCGAGGCACGCAAAAACGTTATTGTTACTGCGGAGACGTATAAGTTCGCCCCGCGGACTATCCTCGGCGAACTGATCCAGATTGAGGAGCGGGCGCAGAATGAGGTGCTGCCTGATGATATTGCAGCCGGTCTTCCGTATGTCCGCGTCAAAAATCCGGTCTTCGATGTAACCCCTGCCGAGTACATCGATATGATCATCACCGAAGCGGGCGCGCTTCCTCCGCATCTTGCCTATACGATTATGCGGGAGTACCTCGGCTGGGGGTTCGATGAGCTGCAAAACCAGTTCCTCGGGACACTTACGGGTTCTGAGTTCCGCTAACAAGGAGTCACTATTCATGGATGATTTAATTGCAACCTACTATTTCCGGCCCGGGGACGGGGTTACTGCTGATTTTGCCGCACAGGCAATTTCTGAGGAGCAGACTACCGGAACCTGGACCCGTCTTTCTACGGTGAATGATCACACCGCCTATGTTCATGCCTACGACGGGGAGGTTATGGATATTGTTTCTCTGGGCGACGGCGGATATGTTACGCGGATCCGCTATCCCTATGAGATCTTTGAGCCGGGGAATATTCCGCAGTATCTTTCGGTTGTTGCGGGGAATCTGTTCGGTCTTGGCAAGATTTCGGCTGTCCGGCTGCTGGATATGGATCTTCCCGATGCGTTCCGGGCTGTTCATCCCGGGCCGAAGTTCGGCATTGAGGGTGTCCGGAAGATTGTGGGGACGGAGACGTCCCGCCGCCCGCATGTCGGGACAATCATTAAGCCGAAGGTCGGTCTGAATCCGAAGGATACCGCCGCGGTTGCCTATGAAGCGGCGGTTGGCGGTGTGGATCTGATCAAGGACGATGAGACGCTGACCGATCAGCGGTTTTGTCCGCTGATGGACCGGCTTGCTGCGGTTATGGATGCGCTGGACAAGGCCGAGCAGGAGACCGGACACCGGGTTCTTTATGCGCTGAATGTGACTACCGGCGGGGATAAGATTGTTGAGGTTGGTGAGAGGGCGGTGAAGGCCGGGGCGAATATGCTGATGGTTGATGTTCTGACCGCAGGGTTTTCCGCGGTGCAGGCGCTTGCCGCTGATCCTGCCATTACGGTTCCGATTCATGTCCACCGGACGATGCATGGTGCGCTTACCCGGAATCCGCATCATGGTATTGCGATGCGGCCGATTGCCAAGCTTGTCCGTCTTTGCGGCGGGGATCAGCTCCACACGGGGACGGTTTCCGGGAAGATGGGCGGGAGTGCTGCGGAGGTTCTTGGGGATAATGCGATTCTTACCGAACCCTGGGGACCGGTTGCTCCGGTTTTCCCGGTTGCGTCCGGCGGTCTGCATCCGGGGAAGGTCCATGCCGAACTTGCTGCGCTGGGTACGGAGATTGTTCTTCAGGCGGGCGGCGGTATCCACGGGCATCCGGACGGGACCCGTGCCGGCGCTGCGGCGATGCGTCAGGCGGTTGATGCGTTCCTTGCAGGTGTTTCGGCTGAGGAGTATGCGAAGACCCATGCAGAACTTGCCAAAGCCCTTGCGGCATGGGGAACGGTATAGTCCGGGTGATTTTTTCCTCCGCGGAAAGACCCAAACTCCCCGAAGAACACTTTCTCTGAGAATTTCTCTCAACCCCTTTTTTCTGGACATTGTAGGTGAGTGAGTGGTGAGTGGGATACCTGAAAAAGGAAACGCGAGATTTCGCAGATGCGGCGCTTCGCGCCGCTGAGTCGCAAGCCCAAAGGTCTTCTCCGCTCCCCCTGTCGGGGTCGCCTTCGCTCGTTGCATTTTCTTTTCGTAGCTTGCCATTGTAGGTGAGTGAGTGGTGAGTGGGCAGGATGAAAAAAGAAAACGCAGATAACGCAGATGCGCCTAACGGCGCAGCTTCGCTCGTCGCATTTTCTTAACGCTGCTCGCCATCCCGTCCGAGCGGACGGGTGGCGTTGCTGTCGCAAACGCAGCTAAAAATGCTCGCGAAGCTTTTTTTTCTGCGTTGATGTGTTATTCTTGTGTCTTCCTTTAATTACGACCAAACATGCTCGCGAAGCTGTTGCAGGATAAAGAATGAGTGGGAGCTTCGCGAGCATTTGCCGTCGCGCTTGCGATAACGACCCACGCAGTGGGGAGTGGAGCACGGCTCTGCCGTGCGATTGCAACGCCGCCCGTCCGCTCGGACGGGATGGCGAGCGACGAAAAGCAAATGCGACGAGCGAAGCAGCGGAGCGAAGCGACGCATCTGCGTTATCTGCGTTTTCTTTTTTCATCCTGCCCACTCATCACTCCCCCGCCAACAGCTTCCAGAAAAAAACCACAAAGTACTTTCGTCACATATCGTACGCGGAGACGATTCAGCCGTTTGGAACAAAACCAGGCCAACCGGTCAGGACACAGAGCCATGGCCGCAAATCTCTTATAGAATAGGCACAGAAAAACCTATTAATTAATTTACAAGGAAAAATGCGCTCATGGATACCAGAATGAAATTTTTAGAACACGAACTTGCCGAGCAGGAGCGTGAAATGAATATCAAACACGAAGCAGGCACAGATGCCGGTGCAGCTCCCGTAAAATCAGAAAATACCGACGCACTTGAGCGGAAGGTTCGCGAACTTGAAGCAATGGTAAAAGGTCTCACCGAAGAAATGCTGGACCTCAAATCCGTAACCCGCAAACTTGCCATGCAGCTGGAAGAAATGCGTGGCGGCCAGTCAAGAGTTCACGCAGAATCCCGGTTCGGCCAGAAAAAACCCGAACCCGCTCCCGAAACCGGACGCCCCGCAGCCGGAATCCCTCCGCGTGGCGCACCCGTTCGTGCCGCTCCCGGCAGACGTCCGATTGCAGATATAGATGAAGAACCTGTCCGCGCCCCGGCTCCGCGTGCCGCCGCCCCGCGTGCAGCACAGCCGGTAACCCCTGTGCGCGCCGGAACCTCCCGTCATGCAATCTCATCCCCTGCCCCGGAACCAGTTCCCGTACCCGAACCCGAAGTTCCGGTTGAACAGCTGAAGGCCGGTGAATTTGAATACGTAATGCAGCCGGACGGCACCATTCAGAAACGCAAAAAGACGACGGATCACAGTGTCATCATCGCCGGAACCGGATATAACCCCGGTCACACATCCCGGTCCATGGCTATCCGCGCCGACTCCGAAGCCGTAATTGAAGCCGCAGAAGACGACACCGTAATGGACGACGCCAAGAGACGCCGTTAATCCCCGGGAGAGCCCGTGCATATTGTTCAGGTTGACATCGATAATTTCAAATCTTTTTCCCGGAAGACCAAAATTCCTTTTTACGAAGGATTCACCGTCATCTCCGGCCCGAACGGCTCGGGAAAAAGCAACATTATCGATTCCATACTCTTTGTTTTATCCCTCTCGAGCGCACGCTCTCTCCGCGCAGAAAAACTGACGGATCTCATCAACAACATCTCCGGCAAACACACCGCAGAAGTCACCCTGACCTTCTCTGATGAAACAAAAATTCGCCGGAGGATCAAACGGACTGCGAGCGGCTACTACAGCTACTATTATCTCAACGAACGGCTCTGCACCCAGACGGACGTACTCGCCTATCTCTCCAAATACGGCATCAAACCCCACGGATACAATGTTGTCATGCAGGGTGATGTGACCCGCATTATGGAAATGAGCGATCTCGACCGCCGGAGAATGATCGACGAAATTGCCGGGGTTGCCGAGTTCGATGCAAAAAAGGAACAGGCACTGACCGAACTTGAACAGGTACGGGCACGAATCGAACGCGAAGAACTGCTTCTGGCAGACCTCGCCATCCGGATTGAAGAGCTCAAAGACGCCCGCGAAGGGGCGGTCAAGTATCAGAAACTTCAGGGCGAACTTGACTACTTCCGTGCAGCCCGGCAGGTTGCCCGGCTGCGGGAGCTTGAACGCGAGCTCTCCACCATTGCTCTTGCAAAGACCGATCAGGAAACCGAACTGTCCCGCATTAACGACTCGGTTGCCCTTGAAACCCATGAACGCGAATGCAGGGCAGAAGAGGTCAGGGACATTGACCGGCAGATCTCGGAAAAAAGCGGACCCGAGTACATCAAACTCCTCGCCGACCTTGAAGCAGAACGCGGTAACATCCGCGTGGCCGAACAGACCATTGGCCGTCTGAAAAAGGAAAAAGACAGCAACCTCAGTTCCATGAACGATATCTTCATCGACATGAAGAAGTTCGAGAACTCGATTGCAGACAAAAACAAAGATTTCCGCCAGTTACAGATTGATCGGGCGAACCTTGCGATGGAGCATGAGTCGCAGAAGAAGGTACTGGACCAGGTTCAGGAGCTGATGGACAAAAAGAGCAAGGACTCCGAAGGTGCCCAGACTGAACTCATCGCCCTCATGGGACAGATTGAAGAGAAGAAATCGGAACGGTCATCCATTCTCTCCGAGCGGGACGGTATCATTGAGCGCAGCCGTATCCGTGCCCAGGAGTCCGAACGGATGAAACGCCGGCAGGGTCAGCTGATAGAAGAACGCGCCGAAAAACAGGCCGAGATTGATACGCTGGAAAAGGAACTTGCCGAAAAGCAGAAAGAGAAATCGGTGTTTGATAAGCAGATCGGCGAAGCCGATCGGTCCATGATGTCCTGCCGCCGGTCGCTTGAGCCGGTTCGTGAAGAGATTCAGCGGCTGACCCAGCGGCAGATGCGGCTTGAAGCCCAGCAGCAGGTCTCTGCTGAATCGAACCGTGCCATCTCCGCGGTTCTTGAGATGGACGGCGTGTTCGGCACGATTGCACGTCTCGGCAAGGTGCCGTCCGAATATACGACGGCTCTCAACATTGCGGCGGGCGGCCGGCTGCAGAATGTGGTCGTCAACACTGATCAGACCGCATCGGACGCCATCCGGTACCTGAAAGAGGAACGGCTGGGGCGTGTAACGTTCCTGCCGCTGAATAAGATTAAACCGGCGGCACCGCTGCCGCCGGTTGCGGGTAACGGTGTTGTTGATTATGCACTGAATCTGGTGGAGTTTGATGAAGAGTACCGCAATGCGTTCAGTCTGGTGTTCGGGCAGACGGTGGTGGTCGAGACCCTCGAAGCAGGCCGCCGGCTGATGGGGCGGTTCCGGATGGTGACGCTGGACGGCGAACTGCTGGAAAAAGCGGGTGCCATGACGGGCGGTTCTATCCGGAAGGACATTCGCGGGTTTGGTGCGGCAGTCGATAAGGAGTCGGCCCAGATTTCCGCGAAACTTTCCGAGCTGAAGAGCGAGGAAAGTGATCTGGTTGCGGCTGAGTCGCGGAACAAAGCGGTTGCGGATGGTCTGCGCGCCGAAAAGAGCGAACTTGATGCAGCGATTACGAAACTCGAACTGATGATTGCGGAGTGTAACCGGCGTCTTGATGCGATTGCGGACGAAGAGATGTCGATCACCGAGTCCCTCTCCGGTATGGAGCATGATGCGCAGGAGGTCTCGGCCAAGGTTGCGGAGCTTGAGGTCCGGCAGGATGAACTGACGGATGTCATTTCCGGGATGAACTCGCGGATTGCGGAGATCCGGAGTGTTCTGGATGAGTCGGAGTTTACGCTTCTGACGGAGAAGTTACAGAAAGCCCGCCGTGATGCTGATGATATAAAGCGCCGCCTTGATACCAAGGAGGCGGATCTTGCGGATGTGAACCGCGAACGCCAGTATTTCAAGAAACGTCTGGAAGAGCGGACTGCGGATAAAGATGCTCTTGCGGCAAAGAATGCGCGGCTGGATGAGGAGATCGCATCCTGCAATCAGCAGATTGCGGATGCGACTGCGGCGATTGCCGCTCTTGAAGAGCGGCAGAAGTCGTTTACGGGTGAGCTTGAGGTTCTGCGCAATGAACGCGCGGCGGTGCAGGCAAAGGTGGATGAGTCGCAGGCGCGGCTGTTGTCCCTTGCGTCGGAGATTGAGCGGTGCCGTGTGCAGATCGCGGCTCTGGATGAAAAGGCGGCTGCGGTTGCCTTGGAGGTTGAGGAGATTCGCGGCAGTGTTACCGAGGAAGTTGAGTGTACGCTGTCGGTGGATGAGATCGAGGATGGTATTGCGACAACGGAGCGCGCTATCCGGAAGCTTGGTGCGGTGAATATGCTGGCAATTGAGCAGTATGATGAGGCTGTTGCGAAGTCTGAAGAGCGGACGGCGCGCAAAGATGTGCTTTCCCGGGAGCGCGAGGCGCTGCTTGAGCGGATTGAGAGTTTTGCGCAGATGAAGTTCGATGCGTTTATGGAGGCGTATACGGCGATTAATACGAATTTCCAGGATATTTTTGCGCGATTGACGATGGGGTCGGGTCATCTGGTGCTGGATAATCCGGAGGATCCGTTCCTCGGGGGTATGACCTTTGAGGTGCGGCCGCGCGATAAGGAGGTGCACCGGCTGAATATGATGTCGGGCGGTGAGAAGTCGCTGACGACGCTGTCGTTTATTTTTGCGATTCAGCGGTACATGCCTGCTCCGTTCTATGCGTTTGATGAGGTGGATATGTCACTTGACGGGGCGAATGTGGAGCGTATTTCGCAGATGGTGCGGGAGTTGTGTTCTTCGAGTCAGTTTGTGATTGTGTCGCTTCGTAAACCGATGATTGAGGCGGCGGACAGAATTATGGGGGTGACTATCCGGCCGGATAAGAGTACGCTTGTCACGGGCGTGAAGACGAATGTCTGAGGAACCTGTTGAGATTCTGGTGCAGATGGCGGAGCGCGGGGAGATTGATCCGTGGAATATTGATATTGTTGAGGTGACCGACCGGTTCCTTGCGGAGCTGGAACGGCGCCGTGAGCTGGATTTGCGTGTTTCGGGGCGGACGCTGTTTTATTCGTCGGTGCTTCTGCGGATGAAGTCGGAGTATCTGGATACGCCGCAGGAGAGTGAGGATGAGGGGGAGTTTTCGGATGAGGATCCGTTTGCCGGGGATGCGGATCCGTTTTCGGAGGATGCGGTTACTGCGCGCGCTCTTGGTCCGATTGAGCTGCTGGAGCGTGAGATCGATCGCCGGATTAAGCGCAAGGATGCACGGAAACGGCCGGTTACGCTGTATGAGCTGATTACGCAGCTGAAGCTGGCGGAGAAGGCGGAACGCCGCCGTCAGCGCCGCCGGAGGTTTGTGAGCGAGGAGGATGAGGCGTTTCCGGAGCCGGATGCT
The DNA here is from genome assembly GCF_026891935.1 of Methanocorpusculum vombati. Classification (NCBI taxonomy): domain Archaea; kingdom Methanobacteriati; phylum Methanobacteriota; class Methanomicrobia; order Methanomicrobiales; family Methanocorpusculaceae; genus Methanocorpusculum; species Methanocorpusculum vombati. The sequence continues at coordinate 23,832 of NZ_JAPTGC010000015.1, forward strand.
GATGATGTGGTGGGTATTGCGCATGATGAGGCGTATGATGCGATGGCGCAGCAGATTTATGCGATTGTGTGTGAGCATCCTGATGCGCGGGATCCGGGTGTTTCGCTGTATGAGCTTGTTTCGGCGCTGCACTGGCCGTTGTATCAGGTGTATATTCCGTGCCTGTTTCTGATGCTGGATGGTCTGGTTGATCTGGAGCAGGATGAGTTCTTTGGTGATTTATGGGTGGTAATTTCCGATGGTTGTTCAACGAAGAGTGAAGAAACAGCATAATTTTCTGAAGATTATTGCGGTTGCACTGATTGTTTTGTGTATTCTCGGTCTTGCGATCGTTGTTCTGGGCAGTCTTGTGACGCAGTTTTCCTGAGTTGGTTTCTGAATGCGGGGGCTATAAATAGTTCCTTGTCCTATGTTGTTACCTCACAGTCTGCTTGTCTGTTTGTGAGTCGCAGCTGAGTTTTTTCAGCTGTGTATGTATCAGAGCTGGTTCGGTGGGTTTATATTCTCCCTCGTCCAACTATGTTACC
>NZ_JAPTGC010000016.1 GCF_026891935.1 Methanocorpusculum vombati
CAACGCCGCCCGCCCAGCTCTGGGCGGGATGGCGAGCGACGAAAAGCAAATGCGACGAGCGAAGCTGGCGGAGCGAAGCGACGCATCTGCGAAATCTCGCGTTCTCTTTTTCAGGTATCCCACTCACCACTTACCCCCCAACAGCTTCCAAAAAAACATTTTGGAAGAATCTACTCAATCTTTTTGCGGCATTACAACCCTGCGGGACACCCGCTCGTTTCCCCTGATGACACTTTGACCACCCGTATGCTCACCATCTGCCAGTATCATCCGCACCACCACATACCCTCCCTCCAAACCTCACCCGCAAAAATCACTCACCCTCATTACACCTGTTTCCCCCCTCCGCCCCGGAAAAATGCCGGAGGTACATCAAATTCCGCCGACACCTCCTTCAGATACCTGGAAATATGCAGATGCTGCGGGCATACCGCCTCACACGCGCCGCAACAGACACACTCCTTTGCCCGCCCCCGTGTACCCGCAATATTCAGATAATACACAAACTGACTCGAAAACCCGCATACCGCATCACGTTTCGCACTATTATATAACCCGAAATAATCGGGAATTGCAATCCGGTTCGGACACACCTCTTCACAGTACCGGCAGGCCGTACAGGGAATTTCCCGCTCCTCATGCAGAACCGAAACCACCTCATCCAGAATCCACAGCTCCGCATCACTGAGCGGCACAAACTCCGTTAGAACCGACGTATTCTCCCGCACCTGCTCCTGTGTTGACATCCCCGACAACACCATCGAAACACCTGCAAGCCCGGCAGCAAACCGGATTGCCCACGATGCAGGAGACGCATCCGGCGCAAACGCTCTCAGCAGCCGCTCCGCCCTCTTCGGCAGATTTGCCAGCACCCCGCCCTTGCACGGTTCCATCACAAAAACCGGCATCCCGTGTTTTCTCGCAACCTCATAACACCGCCGCGACTGAATCCCCGGACTCTCCCAGTCCAGATAATTTATCTGCAGCAGCACCACATCCAGCTCCGGATGATTGGTCAGGATCTCGTCCAGCAGCTCAGGCGTATCATGAAACGAAATCCCGAACTTCTTTATCTTCCCCTCCCGCTTCAGTCGCTGACCAAACTCGAAACTATCCATCGCACAGGCTGTATGATATGCCGGTGCCCCGATATTGTGAAGAAAATAGTAATCAAAATACGAAACACCACAGTTTTCCAGCTGCTCCGCAAACAACCGCACCTGATCCTCCGGACACTTCACATGATGCATCGCAAGCTTGGTTGCCAGAGAAAACTCCTCACGACGATGCCTCCGTACCAGAGCCTCGCGGATCGCCTTCTCGCTTCGGTAACCGTGATAGGTGTATGCCGTATCAAAATGCGTAAATCCGCGTGCAAGAAACAGATCCACCAAAGCATTCAGTGCATCCGCATCAATCGACTGCTGATTTCCGGCATCCGTAAGCGGCAGCCGCAGACCGCCAAACCCCAGTCTCCCAAACGTATCCTCTCTCCTTCCCATGCATCAAGTATTACCGCCGAAACATATTGAGTATTCCCGTCCGCGCGGCACTGTACCGGTATTCCCAAGAACCCGATACATCCAATACATAGAAATTTTCAACCGCATACCGCATCACCTCCGTTTCATGAACTTTTTGCACTCGTATATTCAGCCCGCCATCCGCCTGTACACCGTACTGCAACAAAACGCAAACCGAGAAACTATTTCTCCGAAATCAGGGAAAAGTGAGATGCCCATCCGTTCCGCAGGTACATCTGCGTACCTCCTGTTCAGACAAAACCCAGAAAAATATTGCCGGAAAAAATTTCAAAAATTTTTTGCAAAATTTTTTCAAAAGATTTTCCCCCGCACCCTGTCATAAAACACCACACAACCGATCAGCAGCATCTCCCGAGCTGATACGCCTGCTCCGGATACCTCGTCCGCTCCAGACTCCCCCGGGACGAACAGCCGAGGGCCGCAACAACTCCTGCATCCTCCCACGAAAGATACGACAGAATCCTTTGGTAGTGGGAACGAAGCGGGGCAACCGCCTCCTCATGACCATCAGCTGCCGTCACCAGAAGAACCGCCCGCTTCCTGTTCTTTGTCAGTACATAATGAACCGAATAAAACCGGTCAACCACCGCCTTCAGCGGTGCCGGCATCCCGAAATAATACAGAGGCGTTGCAAACACCACCAGATCTGCGGCAAGCAGATTCGGCATCAGCCTGTCCATTGCATCGCGGTGCACACACCGCTCTCCCGCAATCCTGCATCTCCCGCAACTAAGACAGGGATGCACCTCCTCAAACGCTGCATCGAACCGGAACACCTCGTGCCCCGCATCCTCTGCGCCCGCAATAAACCGCTCGGCAAGAAGCGCCGAAGTTCCTTTACGGTGCGGGCTTCCGGTAAGTACGGTAATCCTCATCGTACTCTCCTTACTCCAGGACGTCAATCGTTGCAGAAAACTCCCCGCTCATTGCGGTCAGATTCTCCAGCCCGGACGTAACGTGTCCGAGCGGTACAAGCCCGGAAGCATAGGGGGAATCGTGATAGAAGATCGCAATATTTCCCCAGGGGGCATACAGCGTGACATCCCCCGCAGCGGGATCATGGCCTGCGGGAGCGTCCGCCGTATCCGGAGCACGCGGCGGATAGGCAATCTTCTCGGCTCCGTTATAGTCACGGAACGTCAGCGTCAGCGGAAGCATCGACCGCAGATCCTCCGCGGCCGGATTATCATACAGCTCTGCAATCACCTCACGGTCATCGAAACTCATCCGTATCCGGGAAGAAGAGTTCTCCCCCGTGACCGGAGTTGCCGTCTCCACAGCCGGGGGTTTTGTTTCGGCCGGCTGCCCGGCCGAAACATCCGGCTGCTCCGGATCCTCCGGGCTGACGCATCCGGCACCCGCAAGAAACACAACCGCGACAGCCAGGCCAAGAACAAAAATACCTTTCATCTCCTCCCCGCTCAGACAGAACGGCCCATCTCGTACGCCTGCTGCATGGCCGGAAGTGTCCTGATGTCACCCATCGCCCATGCACCCGTACCGTAGATGATCCCCTTCTCCTCTGCATCCGGCAGACAGTCCGCAAAACCCCGGAAACACTCAATAGTCCGCTGCATGTTGGGAACTGACGTGTCCGCGGCGGTCACGATATAATACATCTCTTTTCCGGAAACCTCGGTGTACCGCGGATACACGCGGTCGATCAGCGTCTTCATCTGGGCATCCACCGAGTAGAAGTACACCGGACTTGCCAGAACAATCACATCACATTCGATCAGCTTCTCCAGAATCTCCGCCATATCGTCATCCTGAATGCACTCGCCGCCGTTCGCCTGGCAGTAGTCACATGCCGTACAGAATCCTATCTTCTTATCGGCCAGAACAATTTTTTCCGCGGTGTTCCCCGCATCGACTGCTCCGTGAATGAACTCGTCGCAGAGGGTATCCGAGTTGCCGCCTTTCCGCGGACTTCCTGAAATAACTACAATATGTTTCATGATACTGTTTCCTTGCATGTTTGTCAGAGTACGCCAAGACCGGCAAGCCATGCGGCCACATCCGTTTCCTTGGCGCTGTTTTCGTATGCAGCAAATCCGGGACGCAGTACTGCGTCCGGACACAGCTTTGCAATGTCCTGTGACACCCTCCCGCTCCCGCCGCCCCCGTGCGTACAAAACGGCACAACCGTTTTGCCGGCCAGACTCTGCCGGTGCAAAAATGTTGCAACCGGCGGGGCAAGAGTGCTCCACCAGTTCGGCGTTCCGAGAAAGATGATGTCATAGGACTCTGCGGACTCTGCCGGAACCTTCAGCTCCGGCAGGTATCCGGAGGTGATCTCCTTTTTTGCCTGATCCACCAGCTCCCGGTACACGGACGGATAGGAATCTCTGGGGATAAGTTCACACAGTGTTCCGCCTGCAAGTTTCTGAATCATCTTTGCAAGGTTTGCAGTATGGGAAGAATGTGAGTAGTACACGATGAGGTTTTTGGTCAAATAATATCACCTTGGAATTATTTTCGTCCGGGATTTGCATTACAGGTCAAGCCCTGCAATCCAGTCCGCCACGCGGTCTTGGGCAGTTGCGGCACTGCTGCCGCCAACCGTGAACCCGTCCGCCACGATCGCGTTCGGACAGAGTGTTCTGATGTCGGAAACACTGCGGCCGAGTCCGGTTCCGCCGGAGGTACAGAACGGCACAATCGTTTTTCCATCGAAGTCATACTCTTCAAGGAACGTGAACAACATCATGGGCATAGTTCCCCACCAGATAGGATAGCCGACGAAGATCACCTCGTACTCGTCCATGTTCTCCACATGGGTTGCGAGTGCCGGACGGGCATTGTCGTTCTGCTCCTGCTGGGCAATGGTTGTGCAGGCACTGTACTCTTCAGGGTAGGGAGTCTCCGGCACAATCTCAAAGAGGGTTCCTCTGGTTTCTTCTGCGATCATGTGTGCAACTGTTTCCGTGTTGCCGGTACGGCTGAAGTAGGCGATCAGAATTTTCCGGTCAGCCCCATTCCCGCCGGTAGCATTCGGTACAACTGTCACGGTCTGTTCAGCCGCCGGAGTAACGGCAGTCTGTGTCGGCGCCGCAGTTTCCGGAACCGGTTCTGACGGACTGCTGACGCATCCTGCCGTAAACACTGCGGCAAGCGCCAGGACAGCAAGTGTGAGGAGGAGTACGTTTTTCATGAAAGAGACAACCTGTTTTTTTCTGCAGATAATTTTGTCTCCCGTAAAAATATAGGACGCAGAAACAGGGATGTGTAATGCGCACAAACATGATACTAACCAATCATTGCGATGCATTTTCTAAAAAAGGATGAAAGATCGGTCAAACCTGTCCGCACATTCGGATCCGGATATGCTGCGGTACCGGGTACATGCTTTCCGCAAACTCCCGTGAGCGCCGAACCAAAGCTCACGGCCTCCTCCCGTCGCAATATATTTCCCGCGTTCCCGCAAACATATAGACATGGACGATTCTGCGGCAGGTGAGAAAAAGCCGAAATATATGACGGGCATTGATGCTGCGGTGAGTATCATCAGCGGCAAGTGGAAGGCCCTGATTCTCTATCAGCTGGAGGGAGGAACACTGCGATACAGCCAGATTCTGAACGGCATGGAGTACGGGATCACCCAGAGGATGCTGACCAAAGAACTTCGCGAGATGGAGGAGAGCGGCCTCATCTCCCGCACGGTATATCCGGAGGTTCCGCCGAAGGTGGAGTATGCGATTACCGCAAAAGGCCGGTCCCTTATGCCTATCCTCGATCAGCTGTGCACGTGGGGATGTCAGAATATGGCCGACCAGCTGGAACACAACTGCGAAGCCGAGTGTGAAGGGACGGCAAACTGCGAACAGCAGTAATCTCCCGGACAGCGTTCGCATCTTTTTTCCGGAAAAATATCTCGGTGTTCCCGATTGAATGGACAACGCCGGTTTTCACTGGAAGTCTTTCTTTTTGCCGGAGTCTGGACCTGCCCGGGTATTCCACCACTGCAGCAGCCCGGGATATCCGGCAAATATTAAGAACATAACGAAGAAGTTTGCACCAAATTCTGCTACTTTCCTCCTAATTACTGTCCTCTGCATGTCCGAACAGTACTGCCGCTTTTTTCATCAGTTCCGTAACCGGGACGCCGAACGGACACCGCTTTTCACATCCTCCGCACGCGATACAGTCATCCGCCGTGGCGGAGAGATCGCGGTAGTGTGCACGAAGGGAGGCGGGCACATGGTCCTGCATCACGGCAAGGTCATACAGTTTGTTTACCATTGCAACGTCGATGCCGGAGGGACACGGGGCACAGTGACCGCAGTAGGTACACTGTCCGAAGTAGGCGTGGTGCGGGGCATGGGCGAGAACGGTTGCGTAGTCCTTCTCCTCTTCCGTTGCTGTTTCGTAGGCCGCCGCCGCTTTCACTTCGTCAGGGGTGGTGCAGCCGACCATGATGCTTGCGACCGCAGGCCGCGTTAAGGCGTAGTGGATGCACTGGACGGGCGTGAGGGCGACACCGAACGGCGACGTCTCTTGGGAAAAGAGACGTCCCCCGCCGTAGCCTTTCATCACCGTGAGAGCGACGCCGCGCTGTTCACAGATCCGGTACAGTTCTTCGCGTTCCGGGGCAATACCGCCGAGTGAATCATCGTATGTTTCTGCGAAATAGGTGTTGATGTCCTCGGTTGCGGGCAGGAGATCAAAGGCAGGGTTGATGCTGAACAGGATTACTTCGATTTCGCCGGAGAGTGCAGCCAGTTTCGCGACCGCGGGGTTGTGGGTACTCATGCCGAGATGGCGGATGATGCCGGTCTTTTTGAGTTCACGGGCGTATTCGATGAATTCCCCTTCCATGATGCTGCGGTAGTCTGCGATCTCGTCGACGTAGTGAATCATGCCGAGATCGATATACTCCGTCTGGAGTCGTGCGAGCAGATCGGAAAATGCTTCGCGGACTTTTTCCATGTCCCGGCTGCGGACGTACTGGCCGTTCTGCCAGGTGGAACCCATGTGTCCCTGAATAATCCAGTGGTCCCGCCTTCCGGCAATCGCCGCACCGATATTGGTGCGGACGTTTGGTTCCGACATCCAGCAGTCGAGAATGGTGATCCCGCAGGATTCGGCGAGGTCGATGATTTCTTGTACTTCTTCTTTGCTGCGGCGTTCCAGCCATTCGGCCCCGAGACCTATCTCACTTACGACAAGGCCGGTACTTCCAAGATTTCTATACTTCATATGTTCTCACGCAGGTATGTGTTCGTTCTCCTATACGTTCGCGGATGCAAGTAATATAGGAGGCAGGAACAGAGATGATACTTTCCCACATTCCTGATACCGGGACGGGATCTCTGCGGTGATGTGATGAACGTGTATGGCTGATCTTTTTTGGAAAATAGGCCGTGATGTGTGATACGTGCTGTGATGTGACGAAAAGATTTAGTATATTTCTCCGGAACGTTTTTTTCAGGAAATTGTAGGTGAGTTAGTGATGAGTGGACAGAGTACGAAAAGAAAACGCAGATAACGCAGATGCGTCGCTTCGCGCCGCTGCTTCGCTCATCGCATTTGCTCCTCGTCGCTCGCCATCCCGCCCAGAGCTGGGCGGGCGGCGTTGCTATCGCAAGCGCGACGGCAAATGCTCGCGAAGCTCCCACTCATCCCTTATCCTGCACCAGCTTCGCGAGCATTTTTAGCTGCGCTTGCGATAACGACCCACGAAGTGGGGAGTGGAGCACGGCTCTGCCGTGCGATTGCAACGAGCAACCGCCCGGTTCCGGGCGGGCGAGAGCAGCGTTAAGAAAATGCGATGAACGAAGGCGACCCCGAAAGGGGGAACGGAGCAAGACCTCCGGAATTGCGACTCAGCGGCGCAAAGCGACGCATCTGCGAAATCTCGTGTTTTCTTTTCGCATTCTGTCCACTCATCACTAACTCACCTACAATTTCCAGAAAAAAAAAACGTTCCGGAGAAATATACTAAATCTTTTCGTCACATCACACTGTTAGCGTATAGATGATCGGAGGAATGAGAGATACTGCGGGAAGGGATCAGTGGGAAAAAAGGATTAGGAGGTTGTTTATCCAAGGAGATCGTCGACATTGACGGAACCTACTTTGTACCAGAGACGAGTAGTACCTCCTGTATTTGTCTTAATCTTGTCGTCTCTGGCGTAGGCTTCGATGATCTTTTCCTGTCCCTTTAAACTAGCCAGATTACTATATTCAATCTTATCTTCCGATCCTTGGAGAGTGAAGTAGTAATTACTTGATGTAATTCCCTGTAAGTCCTTGATAGATAATTTATTGTTGTTGTCTACTGTGATCTTTCCTGACACATCTGGAGATTCAAACATATTAACACGGGGAGAGATCTGAACATTACCCTGTGTCATGACCTGATTACCGTTCTCATCAGAAACAGTTACAGTCCCACTCAGTGCACCCAATGCCCAATACGTATCTGTATCAGGGAACGGGGTCTCACTCTATTTTTCCCCGGATATCGCCGGATTGATATCATAAGAATATGACACGATATTACCGTTCGCATCCTTATTCTCAGACTTTGTAAGACCCTGTCCAACAGATAGTTTACCCTTCAGCTGACTCTTGTCATATACCTCAAATGTCACTTTATTGGGATCAGCACTGTCAGGTAACTGTAGGGTAAATCCATGTCCGGGATATCTATTCCCTCCCTTATCCGTGAACTGGTAGTCATCGATTACGATACCACCCTCAGCATAAATTCTCCCCTGTTCGGAGATTGCCGGAAGGGTTACTCTCTGCACCAGCAGCATCTGATCCGTTCCGTCGCGAAATTTTCCTGTAACGGTGACAAAGTAGTCTGTCTGGGGTACGGGCAGAATGTGCCTTGTCGTCAGATACACGTCCTTATCCGCACGTTTTGACGTAATCGTCTCCCCTGTTTCTTCCACCTTAAACAGGTAGCCCGTCCCGATCACAGGATTTTCCACAGAAGATTTCCCGGTTTCCCGGGAGACCAGCTCAGGTCCGTTCAGGGATGCCGAGAGCGCGATCAGATCGCCCGCATCCGCTCCTCCATGGACTGTTAAGGAGACGCCGCGCTCCGATTCGCTTGCGATACCGTACGGTTCAAGTGTCAGGCCGACCTGTTTCGTGTCGAACATTCCGTTCGCAAGTCCCAGCGCCACTACTGCCACAACCGCAACTAAGACAACTGTAAGGGCAACAAGCAGAATCGTCCCGATAGTGGGAGAAACGGCTGCGTCCTGAGATGAGGGAGAACACATGGTATTTCTATAATACTATTCCCACTCGATCCATAATAAGTTAGTTGTCTTTATTGTATGTGAATTGACAAAAAAAAACAATCGAGTTTGGTAGGTGGAAAGGGTGAGTGCAATGCTGGTGTGAAAAATACGATCGCAGGAGTGATTCCCTCCCTCTCCTCCTGTTTATCCGGAAAAACCAGATGAAATCCTCGCTATCCATCTCACGGGAAATGATCATATCACAGTACTGACAGCAGAACCCCACAGACCTGACGACACTTTGTCCACAATTCATATATACTGTTCCCGCCGATATTCCGCTATTGTCTTACGGAGCGGAATAACCCCATGGAAAAGAAAAGCATCATACTCCTTCTTGCAGTCGTCATCATCCTTTCCGGCTGCTTTATCGGCGGTCAGTATCTCTTTGCATCTTCGGACGGAAGTCTCAGCGCCTATCCGATCGGAGCCACCACGTCAGCTGTAAACCTCACCGAAGAGGACTTTATCAAGCACCCCATCCTCAAAACTCTCATAGAACAGCAGCAACAGATTCCCGTCACCGATAATCCCTTTGTCATCATGAGACTCTCCGGACCGCATATCAGCAACGCGAAAGGTGCCGAAATATTCTCCGCCTACCGAGGTCCCGTATACTGGAACGGAACGTACTACCAGATTCTCAAAATTGTAGCGTAAACACCATGAATCAGACACAAACCGCCCGGCTCAGCGTTGCCCTCATCTCCCTCCTGTACTTCCCGCCGCTCATCATACTCAGCTTCATGGTAACAAACCTTCAGCCAAACGCAGTTCCCGCACTTACCTATCTCCTCTACGCAGTCGCCCTGCTGTTCCTCCTCCTCCCTGCCGCAGGATGCTGGATGTACCGCGAAATCCGCAGACTGCCCAAACGTTACCTCATCCTCAGCATAATCCCGATAGGCGTTGCCGCGCTGATGCTCTTCCTCACCCCCATGTTCGGCAGCAGCATGTCTTCCCTCTTCACCATCATCTACCTCGTTATTGTCTTCCTTAATCCGTTCCTCCAACTCCTCTACCTCCCTGTATGGTTGGTAATACCTCATACAGACCGTCCCTGGCACGTTCCCCGACTCCTTGCGATCATCTCCCCGGCATCACTGATCCTCAGCACCCTCCTGTGGATTCTGGGAATCATTCCCGTCACCGACACGGTATCTGTTCTTCTCTGCATCTCCTTTGCCGCGAGCATCCTTGCCGGAATTACTCTCCTCATCCGGGGACTCACCCACCCGGCTGTTTCCGCCCCGGATGGTCCCCGTCCCTGAATTTGCCTGATACTGGGGAAAATACCGTTTATACGGCCTGTTTTACCCCCCGCTATCCGGGAAAAATCATGGGGGAAAGAATGTACCCCTCTTCCCGACACCTCGTTTCTCAATGATATCCTTGTATCTTAACCCGGTGCGGAGTAAAAACGGCAAAAACATCCTCCCGGACATACGATCTCCTGCGGGATTTTATTGAGCTCCATATACCGCGACCCGGGGCCGAACCGGGAGGGGGTGGGCATCTTCCCTTCCCGAAAACACCGTGCCTTCACGGCGTGATATCGGGGCGGGAGATTTTGACCGAAAATACTGGATATTTTCCGGGTGTTTTCTCATCGGACGTTGTTCCTCACCTCATTATATCATTCACCGCCCGTACTACTGCATGTGAGATATGTTTTCAGAAACCGGAATAGGGATGGCCGGCTTTATTCCAACAGTCTGAAACGTATCTCACCCGCATGATCAAAAATTATCCGAATAAACCATACCTTGGCTCTGGTTTTGTTCTGGGTGACCACGGAACACACAATACCTTCCCCCGTCCACCCCGCCGCAGAAGAGATAACGCCTCAGCCTCACGGAGCACACACCTTAATTGCTCAGACACACTATTATAATAGATGCAGGTCCGGAGATGACCCGCAGAAACCCTACCGTGTAGGGAGGTGTGTATGAACAAACAGATGAACACAACCACAGAAGGACGGTAGCATCGATGAAAAGCATCGTTCCTTTCTTATCGGCAACAATCGCCGCATTCATCATCTATCTGGTCTTATCCATAGGAAGTGCCGGGGAAACCAACTCGATTCTCCTCTGGTCCGTACCCGAACTCATTATTGGACTAATCCTTTCGATTATTACCGGGCTGCTATGCCGCAAGCTCTGGCAGGGAAAACGCTACACCATGGCCAACCCCCTTCGCTGGCTGCTGCTTGCTGTCTATATCATTCCGTTTGTAATCGAACTGATTATCGCAAACCTGACCGTTGCATGGAAGATCCTCACCGGCAGAAACATCCGTCCGGGCATTGTCAAACTCACGCCCGGCCTGAAAACGGATGCCGGAGCACTCCTGCTCTCCGCATCCATCACGTTCCAGCCGGGAACCGCAACCGTTGACATCAACGAAAAAACCCGCGAGATGTACATCCACTGCCTCGACGTCGGCGATGCCCCGCAGAAGACCATGGAGTCCGGCAAAATCTTTGCCCGACTCGACCTCGCCAAATGGATCCGGAGGATCACCGAATGATCGACATCTTCCTGATCGCATCAATCATCTTCGTCCTCCTCATCTTCGCATGCGGAGTTCGGATGTGGCTTGGCCCCACCAACGCCGACCGGATGCTTGCGCTTGACGTCATCAACGCACTCGTCGTCATCATCATGATCCTCCTCTCGATTCGTTTTGCGCAGCCCGGATTCATCGACGTCGCAATCGTGTACGCCCTGCTCTCCTTTGTGGGCACACTCTACGTCGCAAAACTCATCAGAGGTGATCTCGAATGATCGAAACGGTAATCATCATCCTTGTCCTGCTGTCGCTCGTCTTCAGCATCCTCGGGGTAATCGGACTCTTCCGGTTCCCGGACTTCTACACAAGAATCCACGCCGCAGGACTTGTCGGAAGTTTCGGCGTACTGTTTGCGGGACTTGCCGTACTCCTGTATGCGTACACACTCTGGGCTGCGGGCGACGCAGCCTGGTTCAACTACGGCGCACACGTCCTCTTGGCACTCGTTGTCGTCGTTGTCACCGCAACCACCTCAACGCATGCCATCGCCCGCAGTGCGTACCGGAGCGGCAACACCCCGAAAGTACACGTAATCGACGCCCTCGAAGAGGACGAACCCAAGATGATGGCCCAGGAGGAGGCACGCAGATGATCGAACTCTTCCCCTCCTACTACGTGGTTCTGCACATCCTCTTCCTTGCCGCCATGATTCTCTGTGCGGTTGCCGTCTTCTACTTAAAAGACCTCATCGCCGCAGCAATCGCGTTTGCCGCGTTCAGCTTCCTTCTGGCGCTGGAGTTCTTTATTCTACAGGCACCGGACGTCGCAATTGCGGAAGCCGCAATCGGGGCAGGAATATCCACCGCCATTCTCATCATCGCCATTCGCGGAACAACCCGCGAGGAGGGCGAGTAACATGGCACGGTGCTCAGTCCCGCCAAAACTTGCGATCTTTTTAATCATCGCAGTCACGCTTATCCTGCTGCTTCCGGCGTTCGGCCTCTCGTTCGGTCACCCGCTCGCATCCGCAACCGATCAGTACTATATTGACCACTCGCAGGAACAGACCGGGTCCAACAACGTGGTAACCGCAATCGTGTTCGACTTCCGCGGTTTCGACACCCTCGGAGAAGCCACCGTGCTGTTCATCGCCGTTCTCGGTGTAGCGATGTTTTTCAGGAGGACACACTAACATGGTTACCGGACTTATCGGACGAACCGCAGGACGCCTGCTCGTTCCGTTCATCTTCATCTTCGGCTTCTACATCGTAGCCCACGGCCACCTTTCGCCCGGCGGAGGATTCCAGGGCGGAGCAGTGATAGCAACCGGCGTAGCCCTCGTTCTCGTCTGTTACTACTACCGCGAGTGTATGGAGCATTTCATCGAGGCAAAGAACTTCAAACTCATTGAGTCGGCAGGTCTTATCCTCTTCATCTGCACCGCACTTGCAGGCCTGGTCCTTGCCTCCTCCTTCTTCTTCAACTGGCTCAACGCAAGCGGCGGCCTGTTCGGCAACGCTGTTGCCTACGGCGTAAACGCAGGCGACCTGTTTACCGCAGGAATTATTCCGGTGCTGAACTTCGCTGTCGGCATTGAAGTCTTCGGCGGTCTGTCGGTCGTTCTCCTCTACATGTTTGCCGGACTCAAAGAGACCACCAAAGAAGAGGACGATGCCGAGCCGCACAACTTCGCCCAGACGGAGGAGGGAGAACTGCCATGATTGCAAACCTTCCGTTCATCGCGGTTGCCCTGCTGATAGGCATCGCCTTTGCGATGATTCTTCTGAAGCGCAACATGATCAAGATGATCATGGGCCTTGGCATCCTCGAAGGGGCGGTCAACCTCTTTCTGGTCAGCCTCGGCTATCGTGAGGACGGCATTGCGCCGATCTTCACGAGCGCCCCGGCAGACCCGATCATGGTCATGCCGACCGTGCAGGCGCTGACCTTAACGAACATCGTTATCGGCGTTGCGACAACCGCACTGATGCTGGTCTTTGTGATGCTCATCTACAAGAAGTACGGTACCGTGAACGCCAATGAAATGCGGAGGCTCAAGGAATGAACGCAGATGTTCTTCTCGCAAACCTTCCGGCACTGCTGATTGCAGTGCCCCTGTTCGGCGCATTTCTCACTCCGGTCTTCGGCAGATTCCTGCCGAAGATCCGGGATGCATGGGTGATCCTTGCATCCTTTGCCGCGTCCGCGGTTGCCCTGCTGCTCGCAGCACAGGTGTATGCCAAAGGTGCAATCGTCTATGTGTTCGGTGCTGCTCCCGGAACGGGAGCAGTACCGGTTGATTCGGGCGGCATTCCCATCCGCATCCTCTTCAACATCGACGGATTCGGGGCGTTCATGCTCATCTCCGCGGCAATCGTTTCGTTTGCGGTGATCCTCTACCTCACGGTCTCGCAGAGCAGACGCAGTTCCCGATCCGAGTTCTATGCCCTCTACCTCCTGCTGGTCGCGGGAGTCTTCGGCATGGTCTCAACCGGCGATATGTTCAACTTCTTCGTCTTCCTGGAGATCAACTCGCTTGCGGCTTCGGCGTTAATTGCGTATCACCGCAACGGCGGACTTGCCGCGGAAGGCGCACTGAAGTACTTAATCGTCAACACCGTCGGCGGTCTGATGATCCTGTTTGCGATCGGTCTTTTGTATGCGCAGTACAACTCGCTCAACATGGCGGTCATTGCAGGCAGTCTGACCCTGACAACGCTGAACCTGCTGGCACTGGTCCTCTTCATCGCAGGACTTGCAACCAAGGCGGGAGCCGTGCCGTTCCACTTTGCAACGCCAGACGCCTACTCTGTCGCGCCGTCAGGCGTGACGGCGCTGATGATCGTCGCAAGTCAGGCAGGTCTTTACGGAATGTTCCGGATTCTGTTCTCGGTCTACGGCGGTGTCTTTACCTCCGCGACCGTGGGGTGGATTGTGATTATCCTTGGTGTTCTTTCGATGTTCATCGGGGTTACGATGGCAATCCCGCAGAAGGATATCAAACGGCTGCTCTCGTATCATGCGGTTTCCCAGACCGGCTACATGCTGCTCGGTGTGGGTGTTGCCCTCGCCGTGCTCGGCGACGTGACCCTTACAAATGCGTTCGGCCAGATGGCAATGGAGGGAGGTCTCTTCCACATCATCAACCACGCGATGTACAAGGGACTGCTGTTCCTCGCGGTCGGTGCGGTGATTTACCGTACCGGCGTGTGGAACCTGAACGAGATGGGAGGTCTCGGCCACAAAATGAAGTGGACGATGATCTTCTTCTTAATCGGTGCTCTCGCCATTGCAGGCATTCCGCCGTTCAACGGCTTTGCCTCAAAACTGATGATCTACGAGTCCACGTTTGCGTTCAATCCGGCAATCGCGATCATTGCCATGGTGGTGAGTATCCTAACTCTCGCTTCCTTCATGAAGGTGTTCCACTCGGTCTTTATGGGACCGGAACTCCCGGAGTATGCGGGCGTGCGGGAGGTGCCGAAGCGGATGCTTGCGGGCATGGCAATTCTTGCCGTGTTTGTTGTCGCATTCGGTCTGGTGCCCGACCTCGTGGTTGACACGCTGATTACGCCTGCCGCTGATGCACTGCTGCATCAGGGACAGTATATTCTCTCGGTTCTTGGAGGCGGATTATGATTGGAACAGTTGTAACCGGATTCGGATTCTGGAATCCGCTGATCTGGCTTATCGTCATTGCGGTTGCGCTCCTCTTCTCCTGGCTCATCTGGAGATGCGGCGAGGCGGACTATGAGGAGGAGAACTGCGAGACTACCGCTCCGTACCTGTCCGGAAATGCCGAGCCGGAGAAGGGAGCGGTCCATATTCGTGCCGGCAACATGTACTGGGGATTTACGGCAGCACTGAAGTCCTACTATGACCGGCTCATTCCGCTGCATTCGGGAATCGTGACCGATTATGTCTCCTGGTTCCTGATTGGGGTTGTGATTCTCTTCGTGGTGGTGATCCTCGTATGAAGCTGACAACGTCACTGAACCGGTCGCTGTGGGTGTTCCATTTCAACAGCGGCTCATGTAACGGCTGTGATATTGAGATTGTGGCAACCCTTACGCCCCGATACGATCCGGAACGGTTCGGCGTGAAACTTGTCGGGTCTCCGCGTCATGCTGATGTACTGCTCGTTACGGGTCCTGTTACGAACCAGATGGCCGACCGGCTGCGGCGGGTGTATGCCCAGATGCCGGGGCCGAAGGTGGTCATGGTGGTCGGTACCTGCGGTCAGTCCGGAGGGGTGTTCAGTACCTCCTACAATCTCGCAGGTCCGATCGATCAGATTATTCCGGTGGACGTCTATGTTCCGGGCTGTGCCCCGCGGCCGGAGGCGATCATTCAGGGAGTGGTGACCGCGATTGCAAAGCTTGAAAGACTCCAAGGAGGTGCCAAACAATGACGGACGAAATTCTTCCGCCGGAAGCGGTCGCTGAACGCCTGACGGCGGCGCTCGGGAGTGCGGTGATCGATTCCCGCATTCAGATCAGAGCGGAGGGAAAGGAGAAGCGGGAGAACGCCAACATCTGGATTACGATTCAGCGCGATGCGGTGCATGCCGCGGTTGAGGCGCTGATGCAGATCTGGTATCCGCATCTCTCCTGTATTGCAGGGTATGACAAAGGTGCTGATTCGCCTGATTTGCGTGTGCAGTACATCTTCTCGATCTACGGAGGCGTCCCTGCTTCCGAGTGCATGGTGATCTTTTCGCTGGACGTGTCCAAGGCGGATGCCCGTCTTCCGACGATTACGGATCTGCTGGAAGGTGCGGCGTTTACGGAACGTGAAAAGACGGAGTATCTCGGAATCACCATTGATGGTCTTGCCCCTGCGGCGCACAAGTTCTTCCTGCCGCAGGACTTCCCGGACAATGTGTATCCTCTCCGAAAAGATGACAAGAAGATTCCGGATTCGATGATCAAGGATCTGTGGGCCTGCGGACGCCCTGCCGGGCGTCCTCCGGCACCGCTTGACGGGGGTGAGGAGTAAATGGCAAAGAAAGCTCCCTATATTGTGCCGGTCGGCCCGATCCATCCGGCCTTAAAAGAGCCGGTTCACATTGAGCTGACGGTTGTGGGCGAAGAGGTTGTTTCGGCGGATTTCACGCCCGGCCAGACGCATCGCGGTATCGAGTGGATGGGTCTTTCCCGCAATCCGGTACAGATTGTCCACCTGACGGACCGCATCTGCGGTATCTGCGGTGTGACCCACTCGCTTGCGTTTGCACGGGCGGTTGAGCAGATCGCAGATATCACGGTTCCGGAGCGTGCTGATTATGTGCGGACGATCATTGCGGAGTTCGAGCGTATTCAGTCCCACCTGCTCTGGGCGGGTGTTGCGGCGCACGAACTCGGATTTGATACGCTGTTCTATCTGGCGTGGCGTGTCCGCGAGGAGGCGATGGATGCAATTGAGTGCATCACCGGCAACCGCGTGAACTATGATATCATCCAGATAGGCGGTGTCCGCCGCGATATTACGGAGGTCCAGCATGAGCAGATCAGGAAGTGTCTTGCCAGTTACAAGGAGCTGTTCGGGAAGCTGAAGACGCTGTTCCTTGAGGATGCGGTGATCAACGCCCGCTGCAAGGGAACCGGTCTTCTTTCGTTCGAAAAGGCGATGGCATACTCCACGGTCGGGCCTACGGCGCGGGCTTCGGGCTGCACGGCGGATCTCCGTGTGGATTATCCGTATGCGGCCTACGGCGATCTTGACCTGAAGCCAGTCATGCCGACGGCTTACGGGACGGAGGTGAACGGCGATACGTATGATCGCATCGTTGTCCGCATCTTTGAGATTGCCCAGTCGGTCGGGATTATTGAGGAGTGTCTGGCAAATATGCCAGCCGGCCCTGTTCTCTGGGAGGAGAAGGTGGCAAAGATTCTTGCGGCATGCAAGAAGGCCGAGGGCGAAGCTGTTGGCCGTCATGAAGCCCCCCGCGGCGAGTGTCTGCACTACGTTGCCCTGGATAAGGCGGAGGCTCCGGTTGCCTGGAAGGTGAAGGCGTCTTCGTACAGTAATCTGCATGTCTGGCCGCTGATTCTGAAAGGGGCCCAGCTTGCGGATATTCCGATCATCGTGGCCTCGGTTGATCCGTGTCTGTCGTGTACGGATCGCGTGGCGATTACGGATGCGGATGCAGGTAAGACGAAGATCTTCACCAAGGAGGAGCTGACGCGGATGTCGTATGAGAAGACGCGGAGGATGCGGGCATGAATCCGGTTCTTGGTGCAGTCGGCGGAACGATTGTTCTTGCGATTCTTGCCATTGCGTTCGGTCTGATTCTTTCCGGTATCGACCGCCGGGTTGTTGCCCGGATGCAGGCACGGGTCGGCCCGCCGCTCCTTCAGCCGTTTACGGATGTGCGCAAACTGCTTGCAAAGCAGAATATTGTTCCGGCAAACGCGATTCCCTGGCTGTTTCATGCGATGCCAATCGTTGCGTTAGCGTCTGCGATTGCGATTCTTCTGTATCTTCCGTTCGGCAGCTTTGCACCGGTCTTAGGGGAGTTCGGGGATGTGATTCTGGTTCTGTATCTTTTGATCATCCCTTCGCTTGCTCTTGTTATCGGCGGTTTTGCGTCCGGTTCGCCGTATGCAACGGTGGGTGCCCAGCGTGAGATGGTGTCGATGATTGCGTATGAGCTGCCGCTTGCAGTTGCGGTGATCGCGATTGCGTGGCGGCTGATGGCGGCGGGTGTTGCCGATCCGTTTTCGATGCTGACGCTGATGCAGACTTCGGTCTGGGATGTGGTCGGCCCGCTCGGTATGCTTGCGCTCCTTATCCTGCTGGTGATGATGGCCTGGGTTACGCCCGGTGAGCTGTCGAAGATTCCGTTCGATTCGCCGGAGGCGGAGACGGAGCTTGCGGGCGGTATTCTGGTGGAGTACTCGGGGAAAAATCTCGGTCTCTTTACGCTGTCACAGGCGGTGAAGATGGTTGCCATGTCGGCGTTCGGTATTATTCTGCTGCTGCCGTGGAATCTTTCGCCGTTCCTCGGCCTTACGGGTGCAGCGGCGGGGATCGCGGACCTCGTGTTCTTCCTTGTGAAGGTGCTGTTTGTGGTAATTGTGTCGGTGACGGTCGTCAGAACGATGATGGCCCGGTTCCGGATTACGCAGGTCGTCGGTCTGTACTGGCTGGTGCTTGGTGTTCTCGGCGCTCTTGCGGTTATTCTGATGATGGCGGATGCGGTTCTTCTGGGGGCGATCTGAGATGGCGGGACTTCCGATGTTCAAGGAAATTCTGATGCAGTCGGTGAAAAAGCCGGTGACGAATCTGTTCCCGGCGCTGCGTCTGCCGAAGTCGATCACGGGTTTTCTCGGTTCGGTTGCGGAAGGCAAAGCGGCAATTACTCCGCCGGTTGCAACACCTCCGGCGTTCCGCGGAAAGATTGTGTATGACCGGACAGCGTGTAACGGCTGCGGGTTGTGCCTGAAGGTCTGTCCTGCGCATGCGATTGAGCAGGTGGTCTATCCGCCGGTGACGGTTTCCGTGACCGATGCGGAGGGCAACGTTTCTGCGAAGGTGAAGAAGGAAAAGCGTGTCCGGATTTATGTGGCGAACTGTATCTTCTGCGGGCAGTGTACGGATATCTGTTCCCGGAATGCGCTGTCGATGAGCAGTGAGTTTCTGCTTGCGACCGAGGATCGGTTTGCCGAGAGTCAGATTGTGGAATAATTTTTTTTCTTTTTTTCCGTGTGTTTCGTTTTTTCTGCGGGTGAAAATTTGATCGGTGCCGATCATTCAGAGGCAAGCAACGAATTTCTGGGCAACGCCCAAAACACCGAAAAGAATATACCCGGCAATCGCAAATCGAATAAAAAGTTGCCTCGATGAGGAAACAGAACTTTTCTGCTGATGCCGGATCTGTGCTCGGGCGGATGGACTGATAAGAATGAGAGTATTTTTCATGCGTGGAGATGTTGTATGATGCAGACGGCAAAATCCCGGAGTACGGTAACGAAGGGCACGGTGTTTTTCCTGCTGTTTGCGTCGATGCTGATTCTGATGGGCGGGGCGGCGGTTGCTCCGGCTATTCAGGAGTTGTGTGCGGAGTTTTCGGAGTATTCCGATACGCTTGTGCGGATGATTGTGACGCTTCCGGCGCTGGCGGTTGCCTGTTCCGGATTTTTCATCGGCGGGATCACCGATAGAATCGGCAGAAAACCGACGCTGTGTATTTCACTGGTGCTGTTTGTGGTCGCGGGTGCGGCGGGATATTTCCTTCCGACGCTTCCGATGATTCTGGTGAGCCGGGTTATTCTCGGGTTTGGTATCGGAGGTATTCTTACGTCAACGACCGCACTGATTGCGGAGTATTATCCGGGTGCGGAGAAGGCGAAGATTCTCGGGTATCAGGCTGCGGCGTTTGGTATCGGCGGGCTGATTCTGGAGACGTCCGGCGGGATTTTTACGGTGTTTGGCGGCGGGCGTGCACCGTTCCTGTTGTATCTGATCGGTATCGTGATTCTGATCGGGGTTATTGTGACGATTCGGGAGCCGGTTCATGAGGAGTATGAGAAAAGGGCGGCGGGTGCAAAACTGAATAAGCCGGTGCTGTTTGTGATCTTTCTTCTGATTCTACTGACGGAGATCATCTACTTTATCACTCCTACGTATATGTCTTCGCTTGCGGATGGTTTTGGTTTTTCCGCGGCGTATGCTGGTCTGCTGATCGGTGTAGGGGGTCTGGTGTCGGCGATTCCGGGGATTTTTTACGGACGGTTCATTATCCGGTATCTTTCCCGGGATGTGACGATTTTTCTCGCATTTTTGTGTATGGCGGCCGGTATGATGCTGATCGGAGTGACGGCAGCCCTGCCGCTGCTGCTGGCCGGGACTGCTCTTCAGGGGTTCGGCATCGGGATTATGACGCCGACGCTGCCTACGTGGATTGCGACGGTGACCAGTCCGGTTTCGATGGGACTTGCAATGGGGGTGTATGCGATCGGGTTTAATCTGGGGCAGTTCCTTGCGCCCATAGCGGCAGCACCGGTGGTGGCTGCTGTCGGGTCGTACAGCGGGATGTTTTTTGCGGCGGGTGCAGTGAGTGCGGTGATCGGGGTGGTGTATCTGGCGGGGGCGTTTCTTCTGCGGAGATGCCCCCGGGAGTAATTTCCCGGCGGGGCGGCAGTGACTGCTGCCGGCCTTCTGCCAACTTTCTGTCAGGTTGTTCTCTGAGTATATTTTGTATTTTCTGATTTGAAGCGAGTATATTCCTTTACGCCAACCTGCCAACCTTTGGGGTGATCTGCTCCGATCTCTCTGGGGCTGCTGGGGAGATGTTTCAGCTGTGTATGGGAATGCGGATATCGTTTTAGGTTGGCAGGTTGGCGTACGCTTTGCTGCGTGGGTGTTTTGTTGTTTTGGTGTGAATATGGTGTTTTTCACCTGGTAGATAGTTGGCACAAGGTTGGCAGAAAAAAAGAGTCGTGTATGGGGGGAAGGATTTTTCCCGGCTCGTCTGCATGTAGATAACCAAACGTTGGTTGCCTCACGTGTCTGATGGAGTGATTGTTACTGTATTCCCGCTACGTGTCACCGTATATTTTTTTGTGACAACAGATGTACTATCCTCCTTTTTTACTACTGAAATGGTTATCTTTTTCTGGGACCCATCGCTGCTGTCTATCTTTCCCAAATTTATCGTGAATACATTTACATTCGTAGTATCTGTGCTATGTTTCAACACGTTGTTCTCTTCATCTGTCACTGTTATCTTATATCCCTCAACTTCCTTTGTCTTAATTGATATAGAGACACTATTCCCATTCTTTTTCCCATTCTCCAGTAAATGCTCAGTATCAATATATGTTCCAATATCCTTTGCATCTGGAACTGGTGGTTCAATCACAGGTTCTTTCGGCTCCTCGCTCTCCTCCCCCACGCTTTGAACACCCCTGAACGTGACCGCCCGCTCCAGCAGCACCTGCTCCGTCCCGTCCGCGAACGTTCCCTTCGTCAGAATACGGGTAGCATACTCCGCACGATCCTCTTCAGGCCGGGCAACGCTTTCGGCGACGAGCGGAACACCTGTCAGTGCCGTACCCGCCGCGCCTTTCCATACCTCCACAAACTCACCCTTCGCCGAACCTGCATCGATCACCTCGGCCTTCACCAGATTCGGCAGATCCTTTCCTCCGTACAACGTTACCGTCACATTTCCGCCGGACTGCGCAGGGTCTGCCGTCAGTCCCACCACATAATTCGTCTGGTCTCCGGCCATCCCGGTAACCACCACCGCAATCACTGCCGCAATCAGCACGGTCATCAACACAAGCAGTACTGTTGCAATTGCGGGAGATACGGCATTTTCCTTCTTCTGTACAATCATATCAGCTCGCCCCTCGGACGTGTATTTCATCTGACATATAGTATCCTATGAGAGTAGGATACAATGACT
This sequence comes from Methanocorpusculum vombati, assembly GCF_026891935.1. Classification (NCBI taxonomy): domain Archaea; kingdom Methanobacteriati; phylum Methanobacteriota; class Methanomicrobia; order Methanomicrobiales; family Methanocorpusculaceae; genus Methanocorpusculum; species Methanocorpusculum vombati. The sequence continues at coordinate 21,732 of NZ_JAPTGC010000016.1, forward strand.
GCGGAAATTTCAGGACTTCATGAGGAATTTCCGACAACAATTTTTCGGATGTTGGCAGTTTTCCGGATATATTTGGGGGAAACTGATCTTCCCGTATCCTCAGCCGGCATGCATCTCCGGAAGAAATATTGAAAAAGAATCCGGTTCATAGTGAAATCATCCGGAATAGTTTTATAATGGATTATATCCTACTCTCAGAGTATAGAACATGCGCGGACTTTCTCACAATCGTCTCTGTGCTGCATCATCATCTCAGAAAAAAATATGGCATGAACCCTCCGGCAGATGATGAACCCGCACCTGCCCGCCACTGCCTTTTTTTCTCCCAAACTATTTTCAGCCGATGAACCGCCGCGCTATTGCATATACCGGCAGCTTGAACAGCTTCACACAGATACCCACCAGCACCGCTGCAATCACCGTTCCTTCCCGTACCCCGTACACCGTTGAAAACATCACGAGCGACAGCACAACCGAAAGCACCACCAGCCCCACATCCAGCAGAACCTTCACGGTCCCGAACTCCACATGAAACCTGCGGACCGCCGCCGTAAGCATACCTTCGCTTGCCATCATCAGCACATTCGGCGCCACCTCAAAACAGATACCGATCCCAAGCAGCACACAACTTGCCACAACCAGCAGCACCTGTTCCGGATAACTGCCCGGCACCAGCCAGACAAGACCTGCAAGCACCAGATCAATAAACACCCCGAACACCACCGCAGCACCCAGCTGCAGCAGCTGGATTGCCTCAAACTCCCGCGGCATCAGCAGAAACTCAATGACCAGAAAACCCGCATGCAGCAGAATCGTCAGCATCCCCACCGTCAGCGGCACCCCGAGACTCACCACATACGGCAGACTCGAGATCGGCGTAATCCCCATATCCGCACGAATCGACAGGGCAATGCCTGTAGCCATAATAAAGAGCCCGAATATGAAAACACCATATTTTCGGGCTAATTTGAAATAAACTGTTCTCGGTTGCGTGGGTATATATTCGCAGGAAAAGTATTTGGGGATTCTTCTTGCGGCGGCGTTACACCGTTATTCCTGATCATCCCACGGAAAACACCGAACACACAGAAATTTTCAACATCACGGAGTATACAAGAAAACTACGGAAACAGATTAATTTAGGATTCCGTGATGTTGTTACTTCCGTGTCTTTCGTGTCTTCCGTGGGCTGAAATTTGAACAATGACGATCATTCGTAGGCAATAAACGAATTTCGGTACAGCACCTCTTACCGCTTAGTTCCAAAAATCCTGAAAATTTCTAACAACCCCTTTTTTCTGGAAATGGTAGGTGAGTTAGTGGTGAGTGGGCAGAATGGGAAAAGAGAACGCGAGATTTCGCAGATGCGCCTAACGGCGCTGAGTCGCAAGCCCGGAGGTCTTGCTCCGCTCCCCACTTCGTGGGTCGCCTTCGCTCGTCGCATTTTCTTAACGCTGCTCTCGCCCGCCCGGAGCCGGGCGGCTGCTCGTTGCTGTCGCAAACGCAGCTAAAAATGCTCGCGAAGCTGGT
>NZ_JAPTGC010000017.1 GCF_026891935.1 Methanocorpusculum vombati
ATGACAGGATCTCTTGTGAAGTAATTTTTTCCCCTGAGAGAGGTGATTCTGATTGGTGCGTGTTGTGAATATCACGTCCTTGTGCTGCGGGTTCGGGGGTGATGATTGTTGTTTATTTGTATTGGGGGTGATGCAGCATGCATGATGCGGCCTCCGCATGAATGGACCGTTTGGCCATACACCGAAGGCTGTTTCTTACGTCGTTTTTGCCGTGATATAAATATTTCTGAGAATATCTTGACAACATTCGAGGATAATTTTATTAGGTCTCAACGCGAATTGCACAAATGGCGAGCCATTTCTATTTACTACGTAAATAGCCATTTGCGCAATTCGAAAATTTACGATAAATTGACAAAAGAAGGAAGACGCGCAGAGGTTTCTACGGAGAATTGGTGACAGTGATTATATCCTACCTTGATAGTATATAGTACTCAAGTTAATATAAAAATATCTTCCAATCTCCTCCGAACGGAAATTGCTACCCATATCTTCCTAAACAGCAATTTTCAGGATTGGTGACAAATCCTCGTTTTTCTGTTTTTTACTGATGAAATGATGGTTGCGCACAACAATATTTTTTCTTCCATTATCGATAATTTCGATTTTTTGATGTTTTGCTCACCTCTTTTTTCCATACTATCAAGGTAGGATATAATCAGGGTTCCCTCATGAGTTTTGCGGGGAACTCTGCCGGATTTTTCCGGATATATTCGCACCTGAAAGGATTACGTATGAAAGTGAAATGTGTACGGGAACGCGCATCAAGTGCGCTCCCAGTAAAATCTCATCTGCGGCGGGTGATGTTCACTGCCGCAGTACTGCTTCTGCTTGTACTGTTCTGTACTGTTCCAGCAGCAGCAGGCTTAGAGGATGCCGTGGAGTTTGCCGGCGGCAAGTACACCTTGGTACAGGATCTTGCTGATGACATCAATAAAGTCACACCCAATACTGTATCTGTAAACGGTAACAACCTCGAACTTAACAAAGACATCAATCTTACTGGTGAACTGAATATCAGTTGTGAGATGACCATCGTTGGAAACGGCCACACCATCTGGCGCGGCGTGGGAAATATTGACCTCATCAGAGTTTCGGACGGAGGAAACCTCACACTTGGTGACGGAAAATCTACCCTGATCATTGACGGCAATAAGGCGAATTTTCCGAAAGGAGGTTGTCTGATAGATATCCGAGAAAATAGGGCTAAGGAAAATACCGTCATCATGAATAACGGTGTCACCTTAACCAACTCGACCATTGAGGGTGGTCATGGCGGAGCTATCCACGTGAACGGCAACTTTACGATGAATGGCGGTACCATCACCGGCAACAGCGTCATCGGCTCCGTCTCCGGCGGTGGTGTCATGTTTATCAGAGGTACGTTTACGATGCATGGTGGCGAGATTTCCGATAACTTTGCTGGCAACTTCGGCGGCGGTGTCTGTATTTTCGGTGCAGCCCCAGGTTCCTTTATCATGACTGGCGGCAAGATCACCAACAATACAGCCTGTCAGCCCGGAGGCGGTGTCTCTGTTCTCGATGGAGTTAAGACGTTTACGATGTCCGGAGGTGAGATATCCGGAAACATTTACTCTGGTAACGGCCCTGAAGTGTACCACGATGGTGGCAAATTTACCATCTCCGGATCTGCGAAAATCTCCAAAGGTGCCACCTATCTGAGCACGGGGAAGAATATCACACTTGGTGGTCCCATGTCCTCCGGTGGCGGAATAGCGAACATCACGGGGGCCTTTGGCCCGGGTGAGGTTATAGTCGCAACCGAATCAGAGGATGCCGCACAGGCCGCATTCCCGCACTTCAAGATAGGTGGTGCTCAGGCCACTGCCTATGTGCTTAAAGTGTCCGGAACCAACCTCATCGCGGGACAATACACCGTCACGTATGACGGCAACGGCAATACCTCTGGAGCTGTCCCGGTTGATTCCACGAACTACGTACCCAATGCAAAAGTCACCGTCAAAGACAACACCGGCTCTCTGGAAAAAACCAACTACGTCTTTGACGGCTGGAACACCAAAGCGGATGGAAAAGGAACAGCCTATGCACCGGGAGCTAACTTCAACATCAACGAAGACACGACCCTCTACGCCCAGTGGAAAGCGCTTCCTGTTCCCCTCACCGGCGAAAAGAACGTCACCGTCACATGGATCAACTCAACCATCGCCAACGTCACCATCCGGCTCGACCCGAACTTAGGAGACGCAACCGACGTATACGTCAAACTCGGCGAGAAACAATCCCAGAAACTCAACGGAAAGTTCCCCAAAGGAACTACCATCAGTGACCTTCAGATCACCGGCCTTACCGCAGGAACTACCTACAGTGTAACCGCCCTCCTCAAAAACACCGATATCAACACGGAGGAATACAGCTACGAGGACATCCTCACCGGCGTTCAGGCCCCAACCCCTGCCACCGTCACCATCACCGGCGAAGGCGGCGCGGAACTCCCGCAAGGAGGCGTCTCCCTCCCGCAGGGCAACAGCATGACCTTCGGAGTCATCGTCAAAGACAATAGCGGAACCATCCTCAAAGACGAACCCGTCACGTGGAGCGGAATGGGATCCCATACCAAAGAAGATACAAAAACTGCAACAACCATCACCCTCAGCGGTACCAGTGAAGGAACCGACACTCTCAAAGCAGAGACTGTTAACGGCAAAGCAAGCGGAACCACAGAAATCACGGTAACCACTGAAAAACCAACCACACTCAGCATCAAAGCTGACAAAACAACCATCGCACTCGGCGACACTGTACAGTTAACCCCGGAGGCCACCGGTACCTATGGTCAACTCTTCGCCGGATACGATGTCACGTGGAAAGTCAGTCCGACTGGCACCATTGGCCCCAGCAAAACCGGAGCCAGCGTGGCATTCAAGCCTGAAAATGCAGGCACCTACACAATAAACGCCTCCATCGCTGACCCGCAGCTCACTGCAACAGACATCACCATCACCGTCATCGGCAACCCAGAGATCTCTGTTCAGCCGGAGAGCAAAGAATACGTCAGAACCGAGGCTGCAAACGACCTCAGTGTCACCGCAGCCGCACCGGCTGGCGGCAGCGGAACTCTTGCCTACCAGTGGCAGAAATCCACTGACTCGTCCTTTAAGGCCGACATCAGCGACGTCGGAACCGCTCAAACCTACAAACCTGACACCAGCAGTACAGGCACCACCTACTACCGCGTAAACGTCACCTACACCGAAGGCAGCATCACCACCTGGGCAGTCAGCGAAGTAGCAAAGATCACCGTCAACGAACCAACCGTGGACAGCATCTCACTTGAACCGAATACGCTCACCATCTCGAAAGGCACATCGGGAACAGTCACTGCAACCGGAAGGAACGCAACCGTTCCGAATCTTGCACTCGATGCTGACATCGCGTGGAGTATCACCGAAGGTCAGGACAACATCACCATCGCTCCGAGCCAAAACAAGGTAACCATTAGCGGCAGCGCCGAAGGAACGGCAAAAGTCACCGCATCCACCGGTGTCGACATCTCTGCCGAACTCAGCGTCACCATCACCAATGCACCGCCGACGCAGCCAACATCCAAGCCAACCCAGCCTCCGGCACCCTCCGGTGGCAGCAGCGGCTCCGGCAACATGGACAACTCCTTCCGTGTCCTCTTCGAAACCAGCGGCGGCAGCTTCATCAGCCCGGTGACGTACCTCTCCTACGGAGACAAGATCAGCCAGCCGCCTGCACCAACCAAAGACGGCTACACCTTCGGCGGCTGGTACAAAGACAGCGCATGCACGCAAAGCTGGAGCTTCTCCGAAGGCATCCCCGGTGACATCACCCTCTATGCCAAATGGACCAAAACCTCCGGCAGCAACAACGGCCAGCAGAGCAAACCAACCACTCAGCCGACCGCAAAACCAACAACTGCGCACGAAACGACCAAGTCGCCGACTGTAGCAGCAACCACCGCAGCACCGGTAACCACCACCTCCGCAGGCGGCGTCACGCCTACCTTAACCCAGGCACCCGCCCCGGTACTTGGCGCACTCCTCGGACTCCTTGCCGCAGGTGCACTGCTCAGAAGAAAAGACTAACACACCAACAAACGACGAACAAGAGACCACCCCACACCCGGTCTCTTTTTCCGAATTACCCTCACCCTCGGTATCCCCGGCGGCAGAGGACACGGAACACACAGCAACACGCATCGATGCGCAGCGTCTCCCGGGTGCCCTCAACAAAATCGTAGACTCATGACCCCGGAACACACCGCACGCCGCACCGCTCAGGCCACCCTCTGCGTGTTCACCCCCGCAGAACAATACGCACGGTGGGGACCGTGCACCGGCCTGACCGGCAGGCAGCATCATACCACACACAGCCTGCAAAAACGTGTCCGCCGAAACCGGTATCATGCCGGTACCCGCAGCAGACCACACCACTACAGACTTTCACTCAACCAGTGGTCTGGTGGGTTCAGACCTCGCAAAGGCCGCAACAGCTACAGACTTCACCCCGCGGCCTTGCGAGTGTCATCATGTCTGAAACCATGACAACCCACCCCTGAACTCTGCGGAAATTACCTTGCATTTTCCCAAATCTATCCACACTGAAAGGACTTCGTAGAATCATGCCCCAGAAATACCAATTTGCATCCCCCGGCCTCCGGCAGACCCTCATCACTGCCGTAACCCTCATCGTGCTTGCACTCCTCTGCATAGTTCCCGCAGCCGCAGAAGAACCCGTACCATTTGGCGGCGGCACATACAGCACCGCACAGGACCTTGCAAAAGCACTCGGAGATACCGTCGCAACCGCATCCGGCAACACCCTCACCCTCAAAAAAGACATCCATATCACCGGTACCATCACGATCACCGGTGACATGACCATTCTCGGAGACGGCCACATCATCTACCGCGGCGGCGAAGGATTCTTCCTCATCAGCGTCACATCCGGAACGCTCACCCTCGGAAGCGGTAACTCTGGAGACACACTGATCATTGACGGCCAGAACGACAAATTCAGCTCCGCACAAAACACCCACGGCTCCATCTACGTGGGTGGCAGCAGCAACCGTCTCGTCATAAAAGACGGCGTCACTCTGAAAAACACCACGCTTACGGGCAAGAGTCACGGCAGTGCCGTTGTCGTCCAGAACGGGGCAGTCTTTACCATGGAAGGCGGCCTCATCACACAGAACACCGCGGGATGTGGGGCAGTCAACATCGCCGATAAAGCATCCTCCTTCCAGATGACCGGCGGCGAAATCTCCGACAACACGGCCAGCGCCGACGGCGGCGGTGTCCAGAACTATGGTACGTTCACCCTGTCCGGCGGTAAAATCTCCCGCAACACTGCCAGCAGCAGCGCCGGCGGCGTCATTGACCGGGACGGGAGCACGTTCACCATGATCGGCGGTGAAATCTCCGGCAACAAGGCCCTTAAGAACTACGGCGGCGGCATCTTTCACGGTGGCGGTGGCACGTTCACCCTGAAAGGCGGGGACATCTCCGGCAACACTGCCCCTAAAAACGGCGGCGGCGTATGCAACTGGGGCCCGTTCATCATGACCGGCGGTAACATCTCCGGCAACAAGGTCAGCAGCAGCTCGACCAGCGCCGACGGCGGCGGCGTCTATAATTGGGCAAAATTCACCATGTCGGGCGGCACCATCTCCGGCAACACTGCCGCCAACGACGGCGGCGGCGTCACCAACAGGAACATATTCACCATGTTGGGCGGCAATATCTCCGGCAACACTGCCGCCAAAAAGGCCGGTGGCGTCTATAACTATAAGGGCACGTTCACCCTGTCGGGAGGTGAAATCTCCGGCAACACGGCCAACAACGGTGGCGGCGTCGAAAACTGGGAAAAATTCACCATGTCGGGCGGCACCATCTCCGGCAACACGGCCAAGAACTACGGCGGCGGCGTATATATTACTGATAGCGGCACGTTCACCATGTCGGGTGGTGAAATCTCCGGCAACTCAGGAAAAAATGGTGCTGCTATTATGATCCCCTCCGGCGGTTCAGTCTTTCAGATGACCGGCGGCAGTGTTATTGACAATATCGGCAGCGGTCTTACGTGTAACGGGGCAAGCACCGTTACCGTTGGCGGCAGCGCCCTCTTTTCCAACAATACCGGCGGCTCGCACCTCTCCTTCGACAAAGGGGGGACACTTTACCTGACCGGCGGCACATTCAAAAAAGGGGAGCACGGATCCAGCGCGCTCGATATGAAAAATACCAACATCTACCTCTCCGGCCCGGTCACCTTCGACGCCGACCTCCCGTTTGACGTACTGTCCAGCAACGGTCTCTTAACCATAAACGGTGATTTCACCGGCTCAATTAAAAGTTTCAATCTCCAGGATGAAAACCTTGATGGCAAAGACTTCATCAAAATTGACTCAAATAAAACCAGCCAGAAACCCTCCGAGCTCATCAACCGGTTTGCTCTCTCCAACACCAGCAAATGGACACTCGTCGCAGACGACACCACAAACACCATCAAAACCGTCCTCAACAAACCCAAAGCCCTCAGCGGCGAAGGGAACGTCACCGTCAAATGGATCAACGCAACCATCGCCAACGTCAGCATCCGGCTCGACCCGAACGCCAACGACGCAACCGATGTATTCGTCAAACTCGGCGACAAACCCTCGCAGACCCGCACCGGCACATTCTCCAAAGGAAGCACCATCAGTGACCTCCAGATCACCGGCCTTACCGCAGGGACTACCTACAGCGTAACCGCAGTCCTCAAAAACAGCGACATCAGCGAAAAAGAGTTCACCTACGAGGACATCCTCACCGACGTTCAGGCCCCAACCCCTGCCGCCGTCATCATCACCGGAGAAGGAGGCGCCGAAATTCCGTCCACCGGCATTCTCCTCCCGCAGGGCAAGAGCATGACCTTCGGGGTCCTCGTCACAGACAAAGAAGGAACCATCCTCAAAGACGAACCCGTCACGTGGGAGATTACCGGAGGCAAAACCTCAGAAAACGAGAGAACTGCAACAACCATCACCCTCACCGGCGGCAACAGTGAAGGACCCGACACTCTCAAAGCAACCACTGATCACGGTTCAGTAAGCGCTAGCGCAACAATCACGGTAACCACTAAACAACCAACCCAACTCAGCATCGAAGCTGACAAAGAAGCCATCGCGCTCGGCGACACCGTACACCTGACCGCCGTCGCAACAGACGACGGAGGCGAACACTTTGGCGGATACACCGTCCAATGGACCGGCTCTGCAACCGCAACCAGCAAAACCGGAACCGCCGCCGCGTTCACCCCGACAACTGCTGGAAGCTATTCCCTGACCGCAACCGTCAGTGACCCGGTGCTTACTGCACAAAAAACAATCACCGTCACCGGCCCCCCCGCTCCCGAACCCGAACCCCAGCCCCCGCAGCCAACACAGCCTCCGGCACCCTCCGACGGCAGCTCCGGCAACATGGACAACGCCTTCCGCGTCCTCTTCGACACCTCCGGCGGCAGCTTCATCAGCCCGGCGACATCCCTCTCCTACGGAGACAAGATCACCGCACCGCCCGCACCAACCAAAGACGGCTGCACCTTCGGCGGCTGGTACAAGGATGAAGCATGCACACAAAGTTGGGACTTCTCCGAAGGCATCCCCGGTGACATCACCCTGTATGCCAAATGGACCAAAACCTCCAGCAGCGACAACGGCCAGCAGAGCAAACCAACCACTCAGCCGACCGCAAAACCAACCACCGTACCCGAAACCACAAAACCGACCGCGAGCCCCACCGCCACGGCAACCGCCGCAGGCGGCGTCACGCCCACCTTAACCCAGGCGCCCGCCCCAATAGCTGGCGCACTCCTCGGACTCCTTGCCGCAGGTGTCCTCCTCAGAAGAAGAGACTAACACCCACCGAACAAACGGCGAACAAGAGACCACCCCACACCAACCCCGTTCCATGACCCAGAAGTACCACCACCCATCCCTTGGCCTCAGGCACACCCTCATCACTGCCATAGCCCTCATAACGCTTGCACTCCTCTGCACAGCACCCGCAGCCGCAGACACAAACACCATCGGCACACCCGTAATCACCGCGCATCCGCAGAGCAGCGAATACCCGCCAAACACCCCCTGTATCCCCCTCTCCGTCTCCGCAGAACCCCCCGAAGGAGGCACAGGCACCCTCTCCTGTCAGTGGCAGAAATCCACCCGCCCCGACTTTGCAGACATCGAACTCTCCCCAAAACAGACATTTGACAAGAGCACCACCTACCCGATCCCGAACTCGCCGCCCGGCACCACCTCCTACTACCGCGCAAACATCAGCTACACCGAAAACGGCATCACCACCTGGGTACTCAGCAACTACGCAGCAATAACCACCCACCACATCCCCCCGCAGTACACCGCGTACTGGTTCAACACCACCACCACCGCAATCAACCTCACCCTCTCCCCAACCGCAGGGAACGCAGACAGCGTATACATCAAACTCGGCGACAAACAATCCCCGGCACGCTCCGGACCCTTCACCCGCGGAATCACCATCACCAACTTCCCGTTCTCCGGCCTCACCCCGGGACAAACATACGAACTAACAGCCTACATCAAATACCAAAACACAGACCAGTACACCGCCCAACCATTAGACCCGATAACCGCCCCCGTTCCCGACGAAATCGACATCGTTCCTGGGAGTCATGGCGAACTTCCCCTATCGGGTGAGTCCTGCATCTTCCCGCCGGGCAACACCATGACCTTCTCTGCCGTCACCCAGAACAACAGCGACAGCTACCCGAACATCTTCCAAAACGACCCCGTCATCTGGAACCTTCAAGGAACCAACACCACCATCATTGCCCAAACCCCGACAACCATCACCCTCAAAAGCGGCAGCACTGCCGGAACCGACACCCTCACCGCAGCCACACAAAACGGTCTCCTTCGCAGCGAACCGATACCACTCATAGTAGACCCAGACAAAGTACCAACCGAACTCCGGATCGAGATAGCGCATCCCGTCCCACTCGGTGACACCACATACTTAGTCGCCGCTGCCTTTTCCGAAGATGATCTGTTGTTCCTCGGATACGACCTCACCGTGACCGGTATCTCACTCCCGACCAGCAAAATCCCCGCAATACTCTACTTCACCCCCACCGAAGCAAAGACCATCAGTGCCGCAATCACCGTCAACGGAAAGAAAATCTCTTCAACCACGGAGAATGTCACCGTCATCGACAAACCAGCAATCACCTCCCAACAAACAGCCGACGCCGTCTACTTCGAAAGCGACACCCCAAATCCGCTCAGCGTCACCGTATCCTCACCCGGCAGCGGACCTCTTACCTACCAGTGGCAGAAATCCACCGACCCAACCTTCCAGGCAAACGTCTGGAACATCGAAGGAGCAACCACCCCGACCTACACCCCGACCATCCAGATACCAGAATCCGGGATCTCCCCCAACATCACCTACTACCGTGCTAAAATCACCTACACCGACCCCATCTACAACATGATCAGCACCTACGCATACAGCCGCATCGCAAAAATCACCGTCCTCAAACCAACCCCGGACACCATCACCCTCAACCCCTCGGAGCTCACGATCGAAAAAGGCACAACAGCACACATCACCGCAACCGCGCAGAACAGCACCCGTCCGGACCTCACCTGTGACCATCCCATCGCCTGGAGCATTGAAACCGGCGGAGAGTACCTCACCCTCAGCCAGAACAAAAACGAAGCCGACATCACCGCAGCCGCCGAAGGAGTCGCCGTCATCCGCGTAACCTCCGGCGACGCAGAGACCCGGCTCACCGTCATCGTCACCGACGCATCCTCCCCCGCACAAAAACACCTCATCACCGCAACCGCCGGACCCGGCGGCACCATCAGCCCGAACGGTGACATCCCCGTCGTCGAAGGAACATCGCAAACCTTCACCATCATCCCCGACCGCGGCTACCGGATTGCAGACGTCACCGTAAACGGAACCTCCGTCGGAGCAGTAACCAGCTACACCTTCCCCTCCGTCTCCCAACCCTACACCATCGCCGCAGCCTTCACCAACGCGCCCGCTCCCGAACCCGAACCTCAGCCCCCGCAGCCTCCGGCAACCTCCGGCAGCAGCTCCGGCAACATGGACAACGCCTTCCGTGTCCTCTTCGACACCTCTGGCGGCAGCTTCATCAGCCCGGTGACCAGCCTCTCCTACGGAGACAAGATCACCGCACCCCCTGCACCCACCAAAGACGGCTGCACCTTCGGCGGCTGGTACAAAGACGAGGCATGCACGCAAGAGTGGAACTTCTCCGAAGGCATCCCCGGCGACATCACCCTCTACGCCAGATGGACGTCTGCCGCAGGCACACCGGCGGACCCAACCCCGATCCCCACCGCACCCGAAACCGCAGAACCAACCACCGTGCCGGAAACCCACCACCCGACCACGAGCCCCACCACCACAACCGCCGCAGGTGGCGTCACGCCCACCCTAACCCAGGCACCCGCACCGGTACTTGGCGCACTCCTCGGACTTCTTGCCGCAGGAGCACTGCTTAGAAGAAGAGACTAACACCCACCCGTTCCATGAACCAGAAGTACCACCACCCATCCCCCCGCCTCAGGCGACCCCTCATCACTGCCGTAACCCTCATAGTGCTTGCACTCCTCTGCACAGTCCCCGCAGCAGCCGCAGAACCCGTACCATTTAGCGGCGGCGAATACAGCTCCGCACAGGAACTTGCAAGCAAACTCGGGGACGCCGCAACCGCATCCGGCAACACCCTCACCCTCAAAAAAGACATCAAGCTCACCGGTCAATTGGCCATCACCAACGGCACAATAACCATCATTGGAAACGATCACACCATCTGGACCGGCACAGACACTGCAAATCTCATCCAACTTTATAACGGAGGGAAACTCACACTCGGTGACGGAACCTCGAAACTAACTTTTGACGGCAAGAACATCAAGAAAACGAAGGGTGTCCTGTTCCATATCGGCTCACCCGATTCCGCACTCGTCATGCAGAATCATGTCACCATACAAAACATCGTTGCACCGTCGTATGGCAGCGCCGTTTATATCGACGGCACGGGCTCATTTACCATGAAAGGTGGGGAAATCACCAACTGTACAGCAGGGTACACCGGTGGTGCAATATATGTTGAGGATGGCTCATTTATCATGGAAGATGGTATCATCTCCCGCTGTCAGGCCAAACCCAATCCCCATGATCTATCCCGCGGAGGTGGAATCTCGACTGACGGACGCTTCAACACCTCTATTCTCATGAAAGGCGGCAAGATAACCGGCAACATTGCCCACTTGTCCGGTGGTGGTATCTATGCCAACAGTAACTGCACATTTACCATGTCCGGCGGGGAGATTTCCGGCAACACTGCCAACGACGGCGGCGGCATATATATCTTTGACGACCTCTTCACCATGACCGGCGGTACCATCTCCGGCAACAATGCCGCCAACGACGGCGGCGGTGTCTATAACTACGCGGGCACGTTCAGCCTGTCGGGCGGCAGTATCTCCGGCAACACTGCCACTTCCCCCAACAGCGACGGCAACGGCGGCGGTGTCGTTAACTTCGATGGCCCGTTCACCATGACCGGCGGAACCATCTCCGGCAACAATGCCGTCACCTATGGCGGCGGCGTATGCAACTTCGGCACGTTCAGCCTGTTGGGCGGCAACATCACCGGCAACAAGGTCACCACACGCAGCGACAGATTATATGACGGCGGCGGCGGTGTCTATAACTGGGAAACATTCACCATGTCGGGCGGCACCATCTCCGGCAACACTGTCCCTTCCGTCGATGGCGACGGTGGCGGCGGTGTCTATAACATGAAAACGTTCACCATGACCGGTGGTACCATCTCCGGCAACACTGTCGCCGCATCTGGCGGCGGCATATATAACAAACACACCTTCACCATGACCGGCGGTATCATCTCCGGCAACAAAGCCACCGGTACCGGCGCTGAACTGTACCACACCGGCAGCGAATTCTCCCTCTCAGGATCAGGAAATATCTCCGGCGGCACCACCTATCTGGACGGAACGCGGACCATCACCCTCAGCGGCGCACTATCCGGAACCGGCGGCATACAAAACATCGTAACACCAGATCCGAAGCTGAACGACATCATCGTCACGACCCGCTCATCCGAAGACGCAAAGACCGCACGCCCGTACTTCACGCTGGACAGCAGTCTGGCCAAGGACTATGGTCTCATCGTATCCGGAACCAACATCGTCTTGGGAGAATACACCGTCACGTATCACGGCACCGGCAGCACCGCAGGAACTGCCCCGACCGATTCCAATACCTACAAACCCAATGTACAAGTCACCGTCAAAGACCAAAGCACTCTGGTAAAAACCGGCCACACCTTTGACGGCTGGAACACCAAAGCCGACGGAAGCGGAACAGCCTATAACGCGGGAGCTGCCTTCCCCATCAACGAAGACACGACCCTCTACGCACAGTGGAAACCCAATGTAACTACGATCACTCTGCAGAACAACAGTAAAACCTTCGACACCGTAACCATCACCTACGGAACAGATAAAGTCCATGATACGCCGAAGGTCCCAACCAAACCCACCCACACCCTCCTCGGCTGGTACACCGCAGAAACCGGCGGACTTCCGGTAATCAACTCCGTCGGAGACCTTATCAACAGTGCAGGCTACGTCACGGACGGCACGTGGATCTATGAAGACCCCACACTAACTCTCTATGCCCAGTGGCATAAGAGCACCCTCCCTCCGAAGATTACCACCACCGGTCTCCCTGAAGGAATCACCGACACCAAATACGAAGAAGTTACGCTGAAAGCAACCGGAACCACCCCGATCACCTGGTCGATTGCCAGCGGGAACCTTCCTAACGGTCTAACACTATCTCCCGACGGTATCATCAGCGGAACCCCCACCAAAGCAGGAACGTTCACCTTCACCGTACAAGCAGCGAACGCCGACCCTGCTGGTACCGACACCAAACAACTTACCATCACCATCGCCAGCAACCCCAACCCCGGACCCAAACCGCCGCAGCCAACACAGCCTCCGGCAACCTCAGGCAGCAGCTCCGGCAACATGGACAACGCCTTCCGTGTCCTCTTCGAGACCTCCGGCGGCAGCTTCATCAGCCCGGCAACCAGCCTCTCCTACGGCGACAAGATCAGCCAGCCGCCCGCACCCACCAAAGACGGCTGTACCTTCGGCGGCTGGTACAAAGACGAGGCATGCACGCTGGCTTGGAGCTTCTCCGAAGGCATCCCCGGTGACATCACCCTCTACGCCAAATGGAACCACGGCAGCAGCACGGACCCAACCCCCACTGCACCCGAAACCGCAGAACCAACAACTGCGCCGGAAACCCACCACCCGACCGCGATCGCCACCACGGCACCGCCCGTCACCGCCACCAGCAAAACCCTACAGCCCACCCTAACCCAGGCACCCGCCCCAATAGCTGGCGCTCTCCTCGGACTCCTTGCCGCAGGAACACTCATACGGAGAAGAACCTAACCCCCTCCCTCTCTTTTCACAACCAACCCGCAGCAGAAATCTTTCTCCCGCCAAAGACCCCCTCTGCAAAACACACAAAAAACCTGCAAAAATTTTCCTTCATATCTTCTCGGCCCCAACAACATAGATGGAGCAGTGCAAAACACCAAACGTCCGGACACCGCACCTCCACCAACAAAACACAAAAAAAACACCCAACAAAAAACGAGAAAAACCATGCCAATCGACTTCACCCCCACCAGCACCGTAAAAAGCGCAAAACGCACCTTCACCGCACCGATCACCTCTGCCGCTACCTTCGACGCCGCAATCGCCGCGCTCAAAGCAGAGGACAACCCGCTCGGCGCAACCGCATACCAGACCTCCGGCGAAACCATCGACGGCGTCACCACCGCCGCTGAATCCTACCGGGCCACCATCGAATACGTAAACCCCCTCGGAAAAACCCTCGGCGCAATCACCATCACCGCCCCCGGCCGCGACGCCTACGATACAATCATCGCAGAAATCCTCGCAACAACCGCAATCACCCAGGCCTACGGCGCAGACACAACCGCAAACCGCAACACAGCAAAAGACAGCTGGAACGTCCGCCTCAAAATCCACGACCCAACCGGCGAAAACTACTACCTCAGCTTCACCAGAAAAGACCTCAGAATCAACTCCTACGAGGCCGACACCATCCTCACCAAAGTAGACACCTGGGCAGACGGCGTAGCCGCACTCAACTAACCGACCCGCCCATTTTCTAACGTGGGGGTTGCCCCGTGCGGGGCAACCCCCACAGAAAATGACCGGCGCGGTCCGCTCGCGGGCTCCACCCGCTCGGACGCAGCAGCTGAACCGGAACGTCTGGAAAATAAAAACAAAAAAGGAGAAAAAATCATGGACACCCTTACTACCCTCCTCATCATCGGTCTCGCCGCACAGGGCATCGCATTCGCCGCAATCGTCCTCGCCCCGCCCCTCTACGCATGGGCGGACAGATGGCTTGACCGCACCCACCACAGCACCGCACACGAACACCGGGACTAACCCTCCCGGCCCTCCCTTTTTTTCCCGCACCCTACACCCGCACCACTGGCACCACAACCCCGCTCTCCTCCGCAAACACCCGCGCCCGCAGCTCCACCCGGTCCAGCATACCCCCGCAGGTCAGAATCAGTGTATCCTCCCCCGTCATCGCCGACAACAAACACTTATCCACCACCCCGTACGTATAATCCGGCAGATACCCCGCATCATGACAGAACCGCTTCGCCCGCGTCCCCATCGCACCCGTCCGCCGCCCCGGACACTCCGCGCACAACTCCGCAAACCGCTCCCGTGTCAGCCCGTCCGTATCCGCCAGAAACACCCTCCCAAGACTCCGCACACCGCCCTCAGCCGCCCCCGCAATCAGCTGCGTCATCTCCGGAATCCCCTTCGGCGGCACCGCCCCCGCAACCAGACCCCGGCGCAACAGCTCCATATACAAATCCAGCAGAACCGGCGGCGTCAGCCGCGCACCCCGCATCAGATCCCGGTCCGTAAACACCGCCGCAGGCGTCCCCTGATGCAAAAGCTCTCCCCCGCCCAGCAGAATCACCTCATCCGCCCACCGGTACGCAAGCTCCACATCATGCGTCGACAACAAAATCGTCGTCCCATCCTCATGCAGCTCATCCAGCAGATCCATAATCTCCACCGCCGTCGCCGGATCCAGCGACGCCGTCGGCTCATCCGCCACCAGAATCTCAGGCCGCATCGCCAGAATCCCCGCAATCGCCACACGCTTCCGCTCCCCGCCCGACAAATGATGCGGCGGCCGCCTCTCATACCCCGTCAGCCCCACCGCAAACAGCGCATCCGCAACCCGCGCACGAACCTCCTCCTCCGGAAGACGCAGATTCGCCGGACCAAACGCCACATCCGCATACACACTCGGCGCAAACACCTGCGCATCCGAATTCTGAAACACCAAACCAACCGCAGACCTCACCCGCCGGAGAGCCGCCCGGTCATACACAACCTCCTCCCCATCCACACGGACACACCCCTTCTCCGGCACCAGCGTCCCGTTACACATCAAAAGAAGCGTCGTCTTCCCGGCACCATTCGGCCCGACAACAGCCACCTTCTTCCCGCGCTCAATCGCAAACGAAACCCCCTTCAGAGAAGGAGGACGGTTCGGATACGAATACCAGATATCATCAAATTCTAACACATAATCGCTCATAATAACCTCCATTCAACAAACAGCAGAACAACCGCCGCAGAAAGAAACACCACAACCGACACCACCGCACGCAGCGTCGCCCGGCTCTCCTCCTCCGGCAGAACCATACACCCGTCATAACAGCGGGAATCCATCGACAGAAAAATAGACTCCCCCCGATCCCAGGTCCGGATAAACAGCATTGATGCCAGCATCGCAAACGAACTGATCCAGCTTCTCAGCGAATAATACCCGCCCCGCATCACCTGCGCATTATGAATACTGATCGCCTCTCCGACAAACACAAAAATATACCGGTAAATCAGCATAGCCAGATCCACAAACTCCTGCGGAAACCGCAGACGCTGCAACACCGCAAACAACGACGTCATCGGCGTCGTCAGCGCCAGAAAATACAAACTGCACATACCGGCAAACGTCCGGGAAAGCACCAGAACCGCAAGCGAAACAGACTCCGTCGTCACCGCAAGATGCATAGGACCAATCACCGCAACATCCAGCAGCACCTCCCCGCCCCCCGTAATCAGCAGAATCACCAGCGCACCCGTCCCCGCAAACATCACCGGAATCATCAGAAGCGACGCATACAGATGCAGACTCACCCGCGCAAGAACAAACGCCGCACCAATCATCACCGCCGCAACAAACAGCGGCACATACGGCAGGGGCGACATCACCGCAATCACAATCGCCGCCCCGCACAGCACCAGCTTCAGCCATGCCGGAACATACCGCAGCGGACTCGACATCGCCGCATCATCCAGAATATGCTCATCAAAGATCGTATGCCGCACCTCCGCGCACCGCCCCTTACCGCACCGCATCCGGCGCAGCCAGTACAGGCACAGCACCACCACCGCCGCACCGGCACCCGCCTGCAGCGCAAACAACCACCCGTGCATATCCTCCGAAAACACCTCCCCCGCCGCAAACCACGGCACAACCCCCGCACTCGCAAGCGTCCCCGCAACAATATCATCCGTACCGGGCTGTGTCCCGTACACCGCAAAACAGAACGCCGCAGCAGCCGCAGCCCCGACAACCAGAACCCCCGGCACCACCCATCTGCGCAGAGACGGCACCTCCCTCTCCGCATCACACACCCCGCCAAGCCTCTTTGTCTCCTCCCGGCTCAGAATCCCAAGACTCACAAAAACCTCCGGCTTCAGCGTAATCACAAGCCGCATCACAAGCACAATCGCAACACCCTCCACAACCGCAAGCGGAACCTGCGTAATCCCAAAAACACCCATATAGAAAACAAACGTCGCAAAAATACCCCCATCCGCCGCAGGATACGCAAGAGCCAGCTGCAGCGACGTCATCGCATACGTCGCAAGATCCGCCGCCGCCGCCGCACAGAACACCGTCGCCGTAAACCCCCGCACCGAAAACTCCGGCATCACCACATGACCGGCCCGGAAGATCAGACACGCAGCAAACGGACCCGCAACACCCATCGCAACAACATTTGCGCCGAGCGTCGTAAGACCCCCGTGCGCAAGAAACAGCGCCTGAAACACCAGCACAATCGTACAGAACACCGACGTAATCGCAGGCCCGAACAGAACAGACCCGAACCCCGTACCCGTAGGATGCGACGACGACCCTACAGACGGTATTTTAAGTGATGAAAGAATAAACACAAATGCACCGGCAAGACCAAGAAGAGGAAGCGCCTCCGGGCGTCTGCGCACAAGTCTGGTGAAAGCCGCAATACCTGCACCAACGCAGATAACTGCAACAATCGTCCAGAACTGCCACCAGGGACCCGGAAGAAAACCCTCCATAATATGCATAGGAATAAACACCAATTTATTTGCCGTAGCAAAATATTACTATACCAATTTCCGACCACTACAATTTAAGGTAACCGATCATGAAGGACGACGCAGGCTATAATTTTCTGAACGTGACAAAGTATCCGACGGATCAGCACCCTGATGCAACACTCGGCATACCTGCCCCGGCATTCGTAACATCTCCCCGGAATGGCGCAGAGATAATCTCTCTCCCGCATCCGGGCGACATCCCGCTTTCCCCGCTGGACCTCCGCGACGCGATTGCATCCCGGAGAACCATCCGGTCCTTCACCCGCGACCCGATCCCGCTTACCGCCCTCTCCTATCTCCTGTGGGCATCTTCCGGCATAACCGGCGACAGCATCATGTACCGGGCCGCCCCCTCCGCGGGCGCCCTGCACCCGGTGGACACCTACCTTGCAGTCCAGCAGGTCGAAGAACTCACCCCCGGCGTATGGCGATATCATCCCGACCTGCACGCACTCGAACTCACCGCCGCAGGAACCGCCCCCGTCGCCGCACTGGGCCGCGCCTGCATGATGCAGCCCGCCGTCCTGCGTGCCCCGGTCGTATTCTTCTGGGCAGCAACCCCGTACCGCACCGTCTGGAAATACGGCCTGCGCGGCTACCGCGACATCTTCCTTGACGCCGGCCACATCTGCCAGAACTGTTACCTCGCCGCCGAACACTGCGGCCTTGGCCTCTGTGCCATCGGAGCCTTCTATGACGACGATGCCGCCGCCGCCCTGCAGCTCTCCGAAGATCAGTTCCTCCTCTACGCCGCAGCCTGCGGCGTTCCCCGGGAGGACTCCGCATGAACATACCGCGCATCGTCATCGCCGGAACCCACAGCGGCTGCGGAAAAACCACCGCAGCCTCCGGCATCATGGCCGCCCTCGTCGCCCGTGGCCTGGTCGTCCAGCCGTTCAAAGTAGGACCCGACTTCATCGACCCCTCACATCACACCATCGTATGCGGCAGGGAATCACGCAATCTCGACCCGTTCATGATGGGGGAAGACGGTGTCCGCGACTGTTTTGTCCGTGCATCCGCCGGAGCCGACATCGCCGTCATTGAAGGCGTCATGGGACTGTATGACGGAATTGACGGCTCCGACTGTTCCAGCACCGCACACGTCGCACGCCTGCTGGACGCCCCCGTCATCCTTATCGCCGACATCAAAGGCATGTCGCGCAGTGTTGCCGCCCTCATCAAAGGCTACACCGAATATGATCCGCGCCTCCGGTTTGCGGGCGTCATCATGACAAAAGGCGGAAGCGACCGGCACAAAACCATGACAACACGGGATCTCCCGCGGCCTCTCCTCGGCTGGATGCCGAGATCCGACGCCCTTGCCGTTGAAAGCCGCCATCTCGGCCTCGTAATGGGAAAAGAAGACTCCCGTATGCGGCTGATCGGATCATTTGTCGAAGAGCACTGCGACCTTGACGCAGTTTTCACCGCCGCACATACCGCCCCCCCCGTTCCGGATGCAGCCCGCCCCTCCCGCAGCAGAGACCCGCATACCACCATTGCCGTTGCCATGGACGCTGCCTTCTGCTTCTACTACCGCGACAACTTCGACTACCTGCGCACCGCCGGAGCAGAACTGATCTTCTTCTCCCCTCTCGCTGACCCTCTCCCGCAGGCAGACGCCTACTACTTCGGCGGCGGCTATCCCGAAGTACACGCCGCCGCCCTTGCCGCATCACCGTGCAAACCCGGCCTTCTCCGTGCCGCCGATGCCGGTCTCCCCGTCTTCGGAGAATGCGGAGGACTCATGTGGCTCTCCCGCAGCATCACCACCACCGACGGCACCGTCCACCCGATGACCGGACTCCTGGACGCCGATGCCGTAATGGAAAAACGCTTCGTCGCACTCGACTATGTCATCGGAACAACAACCGCCGACTCATCCTGCTTCCCGTCCGGCATGACGTTCCGCGGTCACGAGTTCCATTACTCCAAAACGATCCCGGACGCTGACGTCCGGTACCTGTTCTCGCTTGAACGCGGCCGGGGCATTGCCGACGCTTGCGACGGCATCTTCGCCGGATCCGTCCTCGGCGGCTACACGCACATGTACTTCGGAAAACCTGTCGCCGACGCATTCTGCAAACAGCTTGCACGACAGTAAAAAAAGAAAATTATGCGGCGAGCTTTGCACCAAGCTCTTTTGCCGCTGCAAGTGCTTCCGGTTTCAGATCATCTGCGGAATGGAGATCGCCCACAATCAGCGGCTTCTCAATTGCCGCTCCGCAGTACCGGAACCCTGCGGTCAGAATCTCCGCACATCCCGTATACGTCGCCACATCCGGCACACCCTGCGTAATCACTGCCGCCGCCTTCTTGCCCGCCGTCATCTTGGACCCGTTTGGTCCGAGGAACGCATACATCCGGTCCACAAAACATTTGATCTGTCCCGTGTTCTCACCGAAATAGATAGGAGAACCGATAATAACCGCATCCGCCGCATTGATCTTCTCATACAGCGGCGTCATATCATCCTTCTGCACACAGAACTTCGCCTGATCCTTTTTGCAGACAAGACACCCCTTGCAGCCGTGAATATCCATCTTTGCCGCATCAATGAACTCCACATCCGCCCCGGCTGCCTTTGCTGCATCCAGTGCCGTCTCAATCAGTTTCTTTGTGCTGCTTTTCGGCGCAGCAGACCCGCAAATACCAAGAATTTTTGTCATATACCACTATACTCTCTCACGCAGTAATTAGTTTGTGCATTCTGCCAGTTTTCTCTTTTTCGTGTATATTTGGTTTATTTTATTTATTAAATTAGTTACTGTAATTTATTTATATTAATCTGGACGAATAATAACCGACGATAACCTGTCATACAAACCGGAATCAGTGGTGTGCTGACCGGTTTTCATGAACGGTATGGTCCAAACCCCATACCCCGGTGTCGGACGGGCAGCGGCTTGACCGCATTTGCCCGACATCATTTTGCGAATCGAGGGATTCATACATGGCAATGAGTACAATGTATCCAAAATACTCCAAAAAAACCGAAGGAGATACTGTTATTATGGAACAGAAGCTCCTCAAAAAGGTCTCTCATCTTCGGTTGAACACCACGAAATGCAGCGGCTGTGGTATCTGTTCTGAGGTCTGCCCAAAGGAGGCTATCATTCTCGGACTTGTCGGAGCTGTTCTTCGTGGTGCCGTCAAAGGAGGATCGCCCATCTCTATTGACCCGGCGAAATGCTCCTACTGTGGTGTCTGCACCATCATGTGCCCGTTTGATGCACTTGAACTTGAGGTTGACGGGGAACCGGCCCTTCCCATTCAGGAACAGGAAGGTTTCCCCCAGTATAGTATAACCGCCGAGATTGATGAAAACAAATGCGTCCGCTGCACCACCTGCCGGGATGTCTGCCCGCAGAATGCCATCATCCGCGACGTTCCGGTGTATGAAGGAGACTCTCCCAGCGGTGAAATGCGCCAGAGTGCTCTTGATACCGAGATCTCCTTTGAGGTTGATACCGACAAATGTACCGTCTGCGGCATCTGTGCAGCACTCTGTCCGGCACTCCGGATTGAACGCATACCGTTCACTGCCCGTGATCCGAAATCGGCAGGTGAAGTCGTCTGGGACAACGCCCTGTGTAACGCCTGCCGCGTCTGTTCCGATGCCTGCCCCCATGACGCAATTACCGTCAGGCGGCTTCCCGTATCCGGCGAACAGAAACTGCCCGGCAGGGTTACCATAAATCAGGATCTCTGTATCACCTGCACCTGGTGTAAACAGGTATGCCCGACCGAGGCTGTTACGATTAAAAAGTTCTTTGACGGTGAGATCGTTTTCAACGCCGACAAATGCCCCGGCGGCTGTTCCACGTGTGTTGATGTCTGCCCGTGCAACGCCATCTACCTGCCGACGCCAATTCCTGCAATGTTTCTGAAACGTGACAGCATTGAGCCGAATATTGCGGTCAACAAGGACCTCTGCATTCTCTGTGGTGCCTGTGTCAACTCCTGCCCGTCCGAAGATGCAATCACCATCAGACGTTCCGGCATCCACGTCAAAGGTCCGGAGACCGAACTGTATAAGAGCATTGCTGACCGGCTGTTTGTTCCCCGGACCTCACGCCTGAAGGAAGACACGTTTGGTCAGGTTGAGTTAAAACCCCTGGAGTAACCAAGAATGGCA
>NZ_JAPTGC010000018.1 GCF_026891935.1 Methanocorpusculum vombati
AGCGAAGGCGACCCACGAAGTGGGGAGCGGAGCAAGACCTCCGGGCTTGCGACTCAGCGCCGTTAGGCGCATCTGCGAAATCTCGCGTTTTCCTTTTTCATCCTGCCCACTCATCACTAACTCACCTACAATGGCAAGCGACGAAAAGCAAATGCGACGAGCGAAGGCGACCCACGAAGTGGGGAGCGGAGCAAGACCTCCGGGCTTGCGACTCTGTGTCGTTAGGCGCATCTGCGAAATCTCGCGTTCTCTTTTCCCAATCTGCCCACTCACCACTCACTCACCTACAATGTCCTGAAAATCACACCACATTTTTCGGTGGAATTCCATCTATTCTGTGTATACCGGAGTTACCCCAAGAAAAACCAAAATCAGAGTATTTTTATTCAGATAAATTTTGATCATGCGGGTAAGGGACTATTCGGACTTTTGGAGCAACGCCCGCCTCCGGGAAACTCTCTTAACGTATGAATACCCATAGTATAGGGAATTCGTATGGCTATTGAAAATGGCAACTATATTAAACTCAGCTACACCGGTTCCGTAAACGGTGCTCCGTTTGATACAACGGATGCTGAAGAAGCAAAGAAGGCAGGAATCTTCCGCGAGAATGCAATGTACGGCCCGGTTGTAGTAAAGGTCGGTGCAGGCCATGTCCTTCCGGGCGTGGACGAAGATCTCGCCGGAAAAGAGATCGGCCAGGAATACACGGTTGTAGTTCCGGCAGAAAAAGCATTCGGCGAGCACAAAAAGGATGAACTCAAAGCTGTGGACAAAAAAGCACTGCCGCAGAAGGTCTCGATGCTTGACCGCGTAACAGTGGAAGGACGTGAAGGCGTAGTAGTAAACAAGATCGGCAGCCGCTATCTGGTAGACTTCAACCACCCGCTCGCAGGCCAGGAAGTCACCTATGTCTACAAAATCGAAGCAATGGTCGAAGACCCGGTCGAAAAACTTGCAGGAACCATCCGCCTCTTTACCGGCCGCGAAATGAAGGTCAGCAACGCACACAAGAACTTTATCTCCGTTGAAGTTCCGCCGATGATGGCAATGTACAACCAGAACTGGATGATGACCGAATACATGATCACCCAGGAAGCCTTCGGCCTGTTCCCGGAGATCGAATCGGTCAAATTCGTTGAGACCTTCCCCCGCCCGAATCTCAAGGTCGATGAACCGGCCGAAGAGAAGAAGGAAGAATAATACTCATATACCCGCCGGACACCCGGCACATCTTTTCTTTTCCCTTGAAATCTTTGCAGGGATTCCGGCATTCTCCTTATGACATATAAAAATATTGAGCGCGAATTAGGTTTTGTCAGACATATGCATTGGATTTGGAAAACAAACGAAAAATCTACGAATACATCGGACAAAACAGGAATGAATGAGAAATATGCGTGGTTGCAGGATCCCGGCAGAGGACTTTTCGGAATACCTAAACCTAATTTTGGCTCAAATCTATTATAAGCAGTAAACGAGAACAAACTTATTGGATGAAGAAAGGATTAACAGTGGTGCTTGTGATCTTCTGTGTGATCGCATTCTGTACGATTCCGGCGGCCGCATCAGCGAAAGATACAGAGAAGAAAACTGTTGACGTTGTTGTTTCTCCGTTCTATGACCCGATACCTGAAACAAAAGCCTCACTTACCGGCACGATTACCCAGGGAGAAACCAAAGTATACTCCTACCCCATGCCTGCGGGAAAAACAACACTCAAAGTCCGATTATCATGGAGCTCAACAACAAATAACCTCGGACTGACAATAATTAGTCCCCCGGGCGTCACCCATGGAGAATTTGATGACTATTACGAATCATCAACAGCAAACGGAATAATCCCGGTACAGTTCGACTCAAATAATGTGCCCAGTGGTGACTGGACCTTCTACATAAATGGAAAATCCGTAAACGGATCGCAATCATTTACCATTACAGCAACATATTCTTAACGGTAAAAATACATGAGATATATCGCACTAATTACTTTCCTGTTTTTACTGATTGTCTCCCCGATCATTACCGTATCTGCAAATGATCAGACTATGCATTACTACTCGTCACTGGATGACGTAACAGTACACCCGGCCCCGATTGAATTTAGCGGCGAAGGAGATTCATTTGTAATAAAAGAAGTAAACTGGAGAAACCCACTGAATGAACTACGATATATCCTCACACTCGGTTACACTCGAACATATGGCTTCCCTCCATTATTAGTCATTGAATGCCTCGCATTCTTAACAATTGTTCTCGGCGCCGGTGCCCTCACTCTTCTCACCACCCGCGGAAAACTGCCCGACGACCCAAAATCCCGCACAATGATTCTTTACAACACCATCAAAGAACATCCCGGCACAACACTATCCGAACTCCAGGAACTCACCGGTCACTCACGCGGATCCGTTTCCGTCAACCTTCACCGTCTGGACCTGAATGCAAAAATCCAGAAAAGTGTACGCAACGGCACGACCCGCTACTACATTGCCAGCATACCAGAAGATGAAATCAACGGATTCCTGCGCAAAGTCGCAACCCGGGAAAAACCGCAGAAAATCTTTGAAACCATCATCAGTACCCCCGGAATCTCCCAGAAAGAACTCCATGAAACAACAAAAATCCCCAAGACAACACTGCAATGGCATCTTGCACAACTCGCAAAATATGAAATAATCAAAAGTACGCGTGACAGAAACACCATTCACTACAGTGTAATTCCCGACTACATTCTCCTCTACAACCATATCCTTGAAGAAGGAAAACAGAACAAAAAAGAAACCGAAGGACAGAACCCGGAAAACAACCGCGACTTGTAACGAACATTTCCCGGCGTACCGCCAGAATTTGTTTATTGCCTGTAAATGATCGTCACTGCTCGAATTCCAGCCCACGATTCGCACGGCTCCGGCCGTTCGAATCGTGGAATGAACAAACACCTGCACATAATTATCCTGACACTACTGTTTTCCGTGGGAAGTCCCGGCGCTGCAGCAGACGACCCGAACCGTCAGTACTCCCCTCAGGACAACCTCTCTGTCTCCCCCTACTACGATGACAGAGAAGAACTTGCCGGCACAACACATATCCCGGCAACAACCCTTCAGTGACCCCTGACCCAGCTTGCAACGTACGAAGCAATCCAAAGCAGCCGCGAAAAAACACCATCCCCTACAAAGTCCTCCCCAAATACATCCGGCTTTACCACACCATCCCCCAAAAAACAGACCCTGCAAAAAAAGAAAACTTACTTCTTCAAAGGAGAATGGTGATGGGATGTCCCTTTGCAGTGACTGCACCCCCCATCCTTCCCCCCTGACTTGTGACAGCAGCCGCAGCAGGAACCCGCATCACACAGATTCTTTTTCACCATCCGCACAAACAGGATGACAATCACCACGGCTATCAGCACAAACAGTACCGTCCAGACAGGATCACCCGAATCCAAGAAGAACCCCTCCCTGATAGACAACACAGGAAACAATCCAGGCAACAACGCACATCAGCACAGCAGCCCCCGTGGCAAACTTCCAGGAAGTCTCCTGCTTAACCGTCAGCATCGCCGCAAGACAGGGCATATAGAGCAGTACGAACACCATCAGCGAATACGCCGACAGCGGAGTAAACACACTCGCCAGAGTACCGCCGAGCATCTCCTCGCCAACACCGAAGAGCGTCCCAAAGGAAGCCACAACCGTCTCCTTTGCCAGCAGACCCATAAGGACAGCAACCGCAGCCTCCGGAATACCCCAGCCGAGCGGCTCAAAGATCGGAGCAATAGCCGAACCAATCATACCAATGACAGACTCAGACGACCCGTACTCAACACCGTAGGGAAGAGTTGCAAGCAGCCAGATCAAAAGAACCGCCGGGAAAATGATAAGTCCCGCCTTTCTCAGGAACAGACCACCATGTTCAAGCGCATGAATAACCACACCTTTCACGGTCGGAATGCGGTAAGGAGGCATCTCAATCACAAAGGATGACGACTCGCCCTTCATCACCGTCTTCTGCAGAATAAGACCCACAATCAGTGCAACAAGAATACCCAGCAGATACAGCGAAAACATCACAAGACCCTGAACCTGCGGAGCAAAGAACGCACCGACCAGCAGAATAAACACCGGAAGCCGCGCAGAACAGGACATGTACGGCGTCATCAGAACCGTCAGTTTGCGTTCCCGTTCCGTCTCCAGCGTACGGGCAGCCATAACCGCCGGAACACTGCATCCGAACCCGAGAATCATCGGAATGAATGATTTTCCGTGCAGACCAATTTTGTGCATAATCCTGTCCATGATAACCGCAACACGTGCCAGATATCCGGAATCCTCAAGGATTGCCAGGAGCAGGAACAGAAGCAGAATGTTTGGCAGGAAAACCACTACCGACCCGACACCGCCGATCACCCCGTCACAGATAAACGACACAGCCCAGTCCGGCATGCCGGAACCAAGCGATTCGCTCACAAACGCAGCAGCATCGCCGAAGACCGTCTCAATCAGATCCATGAATGGGGTTGCAATCGTAAACACGATCTGAAACACCCCGTACATCACCAGAAGAAAGATCGGAAAACCCAGCCACTTGTTGGTAACAAACCGGTCAATACGCTCCGACTGATTCTTACCACCGGAATCTTTGTGGTAATGAACTGCATCGTGAAGGATACCTGCAATATATCCGTAACGCTGATCCGCAAAGATCTCCTGCGTTGATGTTCCAAACATCTCCGTCAGGTGTTTTCTGGTCGATTCAATCCGGGACTTTGCCGCAGCCGGCATATCCTCTGACGCACCATGGATCAGACTCTGGATAATATCCCAGCGCGAATAATCCGGCAGTGCCTCCGTCAGTTCTGCAAGATGTTTCTCCACCTCATCGCCGTAGTGCGGAGGATGCGTCGAAGGGCCAGCACCCCCGAGGATCTCCCGAATCAGCTGATCCTTACCGGTGTTGTCAATCGCCTCAATACGGACGACCGGAACACCCAGCATATCAGACAGTTTCTTGGTATCAATAATGACACCCTCGGAATCAGCATATCGGTTCAGATTCAGCGCCACAATCAGCGGAACACCCAGCTCGATTAACTGGAGCGTCAGGTACAGATTCCGCTCAAGATGGGCGGCATCAATAATATTCACCACCACATCCGGCTTTTCGGTGATCAGATACTCAACGGCAATCTCCTCTTCAAGGGACCTGCTGCTCAGACTGTACGTTCCCGGAAGATCCACAATCTCAAGCGTCGTACCATCATATGTTGCCTTACCGTCCTTTCGCTCAATGGCAACAGTCTTTCCCGGCCAGTTACCCACATGCTGGCGCATACCGGTTAAATTATTGAAAAGTGTTGTCTTACCGCAGTTTGGATTTCCGGCAAGAGCCACTACAACCCGCTTCTCACTCATGCAGCTAACTCCACCAGAATATTCTCTGCCTCATGACGACGGATAGCGAACTGACATCCGCGAACCGAAATGGTCATCGGATCCCCAAGCGGAGCAGCGCCGAGAATACGGATGCTGCTCCCTTTCGTCACGCCCAGTTCAAGAAGACGGGAGGTAATCCCGGTGTCAGGCAGGACCTCCGTAACGCGGACAGTGTGCCCGGCGGGAACTGCGGCAAGTGTCCAGACCCCGTCCTTCACCACAGAAATCTGTCCGGCTTCTGCTATTCTCATCGCGATCTGGCAACCGCGAATACGTACAAACATGGGATCCCCAAGAGGTGCTTTCCCAAGAACCGTCAGATGAGTTCCCCGGGTAACCCCCAGTTCAAGCAAACGTCTGGTAATCTCAGCTCCGTGACGGAGAGACACTACCGTTGCCTGAGACCCACAAGGAATACAGTCCAACGCAACTGATTGAGATGTCATTTGCATATACAAGTGTATCCTGTTAGGAGCGTATATCCTGCCCCCTAACAATGTTAGGATTGCCTGAACTTGCCGAAGATGTTTCGGATTATTTCAAAATATCCGAAAAATTTCTAAAGCAAACGCTCATAATCTCCCATGATAAATGATATACTACATGGATGCGATGCCGCAAACAACACACTGCAAACGCCTCACCATGAAAGAGGAGGATTACCTTGAGGCAATCCTCAACGTCTCACGGGAGAAAGGCTATGCGAAAACCCGGGATGTTGCAGACGAACTGGAGCTCTCACCTCCCTCGGTTGTGGAGATGTTTGCAAAACTCGATCGGAAAAAACTGGTTGTGTACCGCAAGTATGAAGGGGTAACACTTACGGACACCGGCAGAACCATAGCCGAGCAGATCAAGTACCGCCATGATGTACTGGTCGGATTTCTCCGGCTGATCGCAGTTCCGGAAGATATCGCAACCAAAGATGCCTGTTTTATGGAACATGAACTCAACGCCGAAACAATTCAGAAGATAAAACAGTTCGTGGAGTACGTAGACGTTTCAAAATCCGCACAGATCGAGTTAAAGCGGTTCATCGAATCCTGCAAATAACTCTTTTCCCTTTCCGGTCACTCACCGGGTCCAAACCGTTTCTCTGTGTACCGCTGCCAGAGCTTCCAGCAGACAACAGCAGCCGCAATCACCGCAAACACGGCGATAACTGCATACAACGGATTAGCAGCCCACAGTTCAAGGACCGCATGCATGCCAACCGCCATAGTCAGGGTTGCAAGAATACTGCCGGTGAGCACAATTGTAAGAAGAGTCTTCGGCGGGACGGAGAGCAGGCGTCCCACAATAGTAGTATTGATCGCACTCGAACCCATGAACGGGATGTACATAAACAGGAACAGACCGATAAGCGACAGACCTTTGATCCACAGATGCTTCTGGAGCACTTCGTTTGTTTTGGAGGTAAAGTAGCGGAGAATCCGTCCGATCAGGGGAATACGCAGCAGCAGATCAAAATTGTAGGCGATGATGATTGCAAGCACCATATCGCCGACAATAATACCTGCGGTAATCTGCCACCAGGGAATACCGAATGCCATTGCAAGAGGAATAATGCTTTCCTTCCCGAATCCGGGCATCATATACAGTCCCAGAAAACCGATGAACTCATAAAAAAGATTGAGCGGCATCGTCAAAAAGAAGAAACCAAGCATCCCGGCAAAAACAGCAAGGATTCCTCCTGTTGCAATGAGCCGGACGCGGAGGGGCGGCTGATAATAGGGGGATAGCGCATCTTCCGTCATGGGGTTTTTTGTATATTGGCATTCATGGAAGAATATCTTCCTCATCCGGATCACACAGAGACACAGGAGTATCCAAAGAGAACCGTTTTGTGTATCTCCGCCACACCAGAACAACAGAGATGATCACTGCGGCAAGCGCCAGAACCGCAAACACGGCAAACCAGGGATTGATCCTCCACAGTTCAATGACCGCAGCTGCACCGAATGCAACCGACAGCGTGGAAAGGATACTGCCGACGGTGACAATCCAGAACACGGTCCGGACCCGCATACCGAACAGTCTGCCGAGAATGGTGGTGTTGGTTGCGCCGGAACCCTGAAGAGGAATGTACATGAAGATCAGGAGACCCAGATGGGAAAGCTGTTCAATCCAGGGTTTCTTCTTGCGAACACTGTTTGCCCCGTCCATGAACCTGCGGATGAGACCGCCGACAAACGGAATCTTTTCCAGAAGATCGAAGTTCAGGGCGATGAGAATAGAACTCATCATGTCCATCAGAATAATACCAAAGCAGATGATCCAGATCGGATACCCAAGACCAAGAGCAATGGGAATAATAGACTCTTTCCCGAACGGCGGGACAAGATAGGCAAACAAGAGACCGATCAGCGTCAGATACTCCTGACTCGGCTGGCCGATGATACCGGTTGCCGGAGGGTACACAAACCACATGGCAAAGAGGAAAACACCATACACGGCAATGGGGCCGCCGAGAAAGAGGATGCGGCGGAGGATAAGCTTTGTCCATTCCTGTGCACTGCGTCCCTCTTCAGCCATAAATAATAGTTATATACATTGATCGGCGGCTATAAAGGATTACTGGAAACGGGCGTTGCACCTTTATTCCTGAGCATCCCGCGAAAAATTTTCAACTCTGATAAATACCGGTGCAGCGTATAGAAAACCATGGAGATCATCTGCAAACCCTATACCTCAGATGACAAAGCAGCAGTCACCGCTATCTGGAATGAAATTGTCCGCGATGCAAACGCATTTCCCCAGGAATTTCCCTTCACCAACGACGAGGGAGACGCATTTTTTCTCTCCCAGACGGCAACGGTGGTTGCATCGGTAAACGGAGAGATTGCGGGATTTTATATTCTGCATGACAATAATGCAGGCCGCTGTTCCCACACGGCAAACGCATCCTACGGTGTTGCCAAAAAGTTTCGCGGGTGCGGGGCGGGAAAGGTTCTCGTTTCCGACTCACTCATAAAAGCAAAAGAGTGCGGCTATAAGGGCCTGCAGTACAATGCAGTGGTCAAGTCCAACTATGGCGCAATCACACTCTACCTCAAACTCGGATTCAGTATCATCGGAACAATTCCGGGAGGTTACCGCAGAGCCGACGAAACGTTTGAAGATCTGCTGATCTTTCACAAAAGTCTGTGAGACGAACAAAACAGATTCAGCCAAATTTTTTTGAAAAAAATTTAGTTGGTGATGACGCGGGTGTTTCTGCCCATCAGTTTCCCGCAGTGAATTTTTCCCATCACCAGAATATTTTCGCCGTGCACCTCATCAGAGACGATCCCCGGACGAAGCAGAACATTTCCTTCCGAGCGGATAACCCGTACCCGTGCCCCGTCGCACACCGTCAGCTGATCAGTCCCGGCATTCAGTTCCCCTTCCACCAGACACCCGCGGGAGATAACCGCACCGTTACAGGTAACGTTCCCGCCAACCCGCGACCCGACACCCAGGGAAAGATGACCGGTCACCACAAGATCCTTCCAGAACTGGGTCTTGGGGGGTACAATGAAATCTCCGTCAATTTTAACCGAATCCTTAAAGTAGGATCCCGGTTCTGCCAAGTAGGTCGTGTCCTTTACGAAAACTTTCATTGATTACCCCTGTTACGTATAATAACCTTCTTTCTCACGGTATTAATATGTTGTCCATCACGTTTCTCACAGAGCCTGCGCAATGATGCCGTACCACAGTTCCATCACAAGAAACAGGAAGAGTGCCGCAAACATGCCGTATTTAATCAGGCTCGTGGACTTTGCCGCAATCAGTTCCGCCGGTGTTCTGCAGCGGACGGACTTTGCCGCAGCAGAAAGAATGAAGAGATCGATCACCGCAATCAGGACAAGATACACCGCACCCCAGCGGGAATACGGCAGAACACTTGCCGCAACCGCACAGAGGATGAGGAGAACCGCAAGGTATCCGCTCTTCTGTACGCCAAGAATCATCGGAAGTGTCGTTGCCCCGCCTGCCGCATCACCCTCGATATCCTCGGCTGCCTTGAGAATTTCACGGGCGAGTGTCCCAAAGAACGTGATCGCAAACAGCGGAAGGGTGACAGCAAACGACTCCGGACCCACGAGGACACCGCCGAAGAGAAACACACTGCCGGAGAGATAGGCAACCGAAAGGTTGCCGAACAGCGGCATCTTCTTCAGCTTCGCGGCATAGGCTACCAGCAGGAGGGAGTTAAACACAGCGATTGCAAGACACCAGAGGTTGGTGGCAAGACTTGCAAGAATTCCCAGGATGAACAGAATACCTGCCCACACCGCGGCACTTCCGGGTGTGACGGCACCGGACGGAATCGGCCTGTCCGGCCGGTTGATTTTATCAATATCCCGGTCAAAGTAGTCGTTGAGCACATTTCCCGCACCGCAGATGACGGTTACAATGAAGAACAGCAGAAACGCGGACAGCAGGTTCGTTCCCGATGCGATCAGATAGGCAATGACTGCGGTGATGCCGGAAACAACCGCGTTTGCCGGACGAATGATCGTAACATAGGGCGAAAGGCTCATCTTGAAACTATTATTTGGCTACAGGATGTAAAAAAGGGAGATGTCTCAGACCGCAGGGCTGAGATCATCCCCGCGGCGCAGGAACGGAATATAATACAGTTCATGACCGAGAATGGAGAAGGTGTACTCCAGTTCCTGCAGCGTTCCGGAGAGATCGATCTCATGCTTGAGGAACAGGAACTCGGCATCCTTCTCCGCAGTCCGGGAATTTTTCAGTGCAGGCATACGGGGGATTCTGCGGAAATCAGCAGCCTCGGCAGCTTTGGGGAAGTTGCGGGTAAACTCAAGATTCCATCCCGCAGTTTTTCTCGGGAGCAGGTCTGCGGCGCAGACATAGAACCGGCAGGCACCCCGCATCGGTTTTTTGGTAAGGCGCAGGAAACCGCCGACGGTATCTTCATGCGTCACATCGACCTCCGCATCGATTCCCCAGAACGGAAGATAGACAAGATCTTTGTCCTCGCGATCCGGTGCAAGAATGTGCGGCGAGACCTCGCCGACATCACTGTCCAGAAACTCCATTGTTTTTCCGCAGGAGGTGCAGAAGAGAACAAGGTCTGCCTCCTTTGCTTTGAGCGGGGAACCGCAGCTGCTGCATTTGAGATTTTTCACCATCATTGCCATGTTATCGTTCAATCTCCCGGACAGTCTTCTGTCCAAATCCTTTCAGTGAGAATGATATACCGCCGGTGAGTTTTCCTTCGGTGACCTCAGACCCGAACCGGAACACCCAGTATCCCGCAAGAACGAGAATGATGCCGATGACAAAACCGGCAAGACCGGCGAGCGCATATTCAGAGTCAGAGAACAGCACATACGCAATACCAAAACCGGCAAACAGACCACCGAACCCGGAGCCGAGACCCGCAGCAATTGCCTGATAGGTCTGATCGCCCGGTGCACGCCCGGAGACCGGACTGCCGGAGACGCCGTCTAAGACGACGAAGTAGTCACGTTCGCGGTACTGGTACCGGATAATCCAGTAGGGGTAGTAGAGGAGGGAGAACTCACGGGGGATACAGAATGTTTTGGAGAACGTGAGTGTTTCAATGCCGGAGGAAGCGCGCCGGTGTGCTTCCATTCGGATATCAGTATCGGCCTGGTCGTAGGCTTCATCCCGCGAGGAGGTGGTTTCAAAGACAGGAATGTCGCCTTCGGTATACGGCAGGAGTCTGCCGTTTGGTTCCGGCGGTGTGACGATACCAAGGTCGCCGGTCTGACAGGCAATGACGCTCCAGAGATACTCGGCATCAGAGCTGTCCTCATGATAGGTTGTCTGCGTGTGACCGTCTTTATCGGTGTGGGTGGAGTAACCGCAGGCAATTCCCTTACCGGTCCCGACCATGCGCCAGAAGGGGAGATACATCGGGAAGATCTCGGTGATAACAGCGGTTGCGGCAAGGTCGCGGGCTTTGGGAAATGCCCCGAACCATTTGCGGGCGGCACGCTCCGCATCGGGTTCAGTGACCTCCATTTTGTACATAAGGCGGGTAACGCCTGCATCATCGGCGGTGATGGCAAGGGCCGAACCGCAGTAGGGACAAAAGGCAAGTCTGCTTCCCTCGGTTATCTCAATGGTACCGCCGCAGCCGGGACAGGAAAGTCCGATAAGGAGATTTGGTGCACCGCTCATTCGCTGTCACCTCCTTCCGGCGTGCGGACGACGGCACGCCCGGTCAGCATGGCAAGGGCAGCTCCTGCAAAGACAAGGACATAGAAGAGCGGCGTTGTGATAAATCCGAGGATACCCCCAACAAATGCAAGGAGGAATCCGCCGCCGACAACAAGTGCATACGGGGCTGCGGATCGTCCGGGGAACCCGGAGGTGTGCACACGCCCGGACGTTCCCCCCATGACAGAGACGTAGTCGGCTCCCTGATACCGGTACCGGAACACGAAGAACGGCAGATAGAGGAGTGCCTGTTCTTTTGCGGTTCCGGGAAGGTCTGGAAGATAGGTCTCAACACTGATCTCAGGCGGGATAACTTCAGCACCCCGGGTGGAAACAGCGGAGTCAAACACCCGGAGGTCACCCGGCGGGATCACCTGACTCTGCAAACCGGGCAGCGTGGTTCCTTTGGCAGGTTTGATGATGGATTTCTCCTGACCACCGACAACGCGGCGGAAGAGGAAGACGGGGAAGTAAATCTTCTCAACAGAGGTTATCTCTGCTTCCCGTTCAAGATCTTTTGCAAGAGACGGGCCTGCACACCACCGGCGGAAGACGGCACGTGCCTTGTCTTCATCGAGGATGAAGGGCATGATGTAGTTGAAGATGACGCTGCTTCGATCAATGTAGATAACGGTTCCGCAGTTTTCACAGGTGGTGTACTGCTTTGCGTGTTCAGCAATGACCGGAGCACCGCACTGCGGACAACGGAGTTGCGACATGAGTATGAAGATAGTTAGGTGCTGATTGCGGGTTAATCTGTTGGTGTGCGGGGGAGATGGTATCTTTCCAAGGTCCCGGAGAGTGGGAGGGGATCTGTCCCCGGATATGCCGGGGGTATTACATAAGTATAAATTTCTGGAAAAAAGAGAAGAGTACATGACTCGCGGGAAACCCTCTGACTTTTTTTACCGTGTCCCGGTATTTTCTCCCGGCATTTTAACGGTATATACTGTGGGATTCCTGCTTTTTCTGCTTGGGATCGTGGTGACTCTCTCCGTTTTCGGGTATCCCGTTTCTCTAAACGGGGTGTACGGGCTGCTGGTGATTATGTTTTTCCTGCAGTTTCTTTCCGCAGGCAGTACTCCTCTCGGATATGTCCCCCGAAGCGTGCCGGTTCTGCTGATCGGGTTTGCCGGTACCGGTCTTGGGATTTTGTCCTGCTGTATTCCGGGATTTCTGGAGTGGGGGATCTGTCTGCTGATTGCGGTTCTGAGTATTACGGCGGGGGCGGTCAACATGTATTCGGGTTGTGTCCGTATCCGGTGGACGCGGCTGCTCCGGTTCAATTGCCTGCTCTGCGGGATGTTATCCGCGATGTTCGGGGTGAATATGCTCGTGCCGTTTGTGAGTCCGTTCTACGTCGGCATGATTCTTCTGCTGTTTGGAGGTTCACTCTGTACGTTTGGGTTTCTGCTGAACCGCCAGGACACTACTGACGAAAACACCGTACCGGCCGAATAATAAATTACATATATCGTTACGGAAAAGATTTACCTATTTATATATGAAGAATAGATCTGAGAAAACCTGTTCTATCTGCAAAAAAAGTTCTGTTCAGGATGCGACAGTGTCTCTGCCGTTTCCCTGCACGGATTCAGATGCAGATCTGGACGGAAGACCGGCAGGCGCAAACCGGACGGCATATCTTCAGACCCTGGAGGAGTGTCCGCACTGCGGATATGCGGCACCGGACATCTCCCAGGCTCCCGCGGGTTTGGAGGAGGTCATTGCCGGCGATGCGTATCGTGCTCTTCTTGCCGCAGGTCCAAAGTCACGGATGCAGCGTGCGGGTTTTCTCTATGAATACAGCAAAAAATATCCTGAGGCTGCCAAGCAGTATCTGCATCTTGCCTGGATGTGCGATGATGCGGGTGAAGAAGAGGAGGCGTGCCGGTTCCGCGGCAGAGCGATTGATGCGCTTCTTGCATCAGTTGATCAGCTGCCCGATCCGGCGGCTGACAATCTGATAGTGGTGCTGGCGGATCTGTTCCGGAGATGCGGGGAGTTTGAAACGGCAGGCGATCTGTGTGACAACGCAGCGGTGGCTGATGACTCACAGTTCCGCAGGATTCTGATCTATGAACGCCTGTGTGCGGAGTGCGGAGATGCAGCCTGTCATACCGTCCGGGAAGCAGATGCATTCTATGAACAGGGAAAGGGAATACACTGTGATCTCCCGGAGATGATTCTGCGGGTTGACGGGATGGTGTATGCGGCGGGAGCGGATGCCCACGGTCGCGGCTGGTCCTGGAATCCGGAGGAAAGGAAGCTTACACTCAGCGGATACCAGGGGTCGGCGATTGAGGTTTCCGGGGATCTGACGCTGGTACTGGAGGATGATACGGAGAATGCCGTGTCCGGAGGTCATGATGCATGTCTGCGGGTGCAGGAAGGGGATCTTCTGATATCCGGAAGAGGAGGGCTGCTGCTTTTTGGTGCGGATACGGGTATCCGGGTTGAGAGCGGGGCGCTGACCA
Organism: Methanocorpusculum vombati; assembly: GCF_026891935.1. NCBI lineage: Archaea > Methanobacteriati > Methanobacteriota > Methanomicrobia > Methanomicrobiales > Methanocorpusculaceae > Methanocorpusculum > Methanocorpusculum vombati. Next base: position 14,114 of record NZ_JAPTGC010000018.1, read on the forward strand.
TTGCCTGCAGCAGTCTTACGGTTTCGGAGACAAAAACCGGGATACGGGCAAACGGGCAGATACTAATTAAGGACAATGCTCTGGTGAGTGCTGATGCGGCACAAACGGGTCTTTGTTCGACGACCGGAGGTCTGCATGTTCTGGGCGGAGTTCTGACGGTGCATGCAACCCAGTACGGGGTGTACCTGGCGGATTCTTCTTCAATTGAAGGGGGCATGGTACAGGCTGACTGCGTATGGGGTCCGGCAGTACGTGTCAGACACGGGATGCTCAGAATGTCGGGAGGCGGTCTGCGGATTGCGGGAAGAGATACCGGGGTGCAGATTGACGAGGGGGGACTGCTGATCTCCGGCGGGGTTATGGAGGTTTCGGCAGAGACCGGAGTGCGGGTCTCCGGAAGTCTGGAGATGCACGGAGGGATTTTGTTTGCAGACGGAAGCGAGACGGGATGTGTGACCGGCGGGGATTTCCGTCTGCATGACGGGGAGATGAAGTTCTTTGGTTCTACTGCCCTGCAGGTAGACGGTTCGTTCCGGATGCACATGGGAAGTTTTACTGCGACGGGTGATGCGTTCGGAGTGGTTCTGGACGGGGTTTGTACGATCTCCGGCGGCCAGTTCCATGCAGCGGGGCAGACCGGGGTAAAAGTCAGGAATACGTGTGTCTGGGACGGGGGAATTATTTCGGTTTCCGGGGTGCAGGCAGGCATTCAGATTGCGGGGAAGTGCACGATCTCGCGCAATTCGGTGTCAGTATATGCCGAGGAGGGGGTAGCAATGAGGGTTTGCCGCGGGGATCTGCTTTTCTCGCCGGATGGTAGCGGATGCAGATTTTCTGCATCCGGGAAGGAAGGGGGGCTGTTTGTGGATGCCGGAAACATGGAGATAGTATCCGGGTCGTGCGAGATGTCGGGCAGGACGGCAGTGATGGTTGGCGGGAATTTCCGGGTCACCACAGGCCGTCAGATTTTTTCGGGACAGGAAAAGGGGCTGGTGGTAGCGGGAGATGTCTCTCTGAGCCATGGGATTACGGAGGTGACCGGAGAGGAAGGATGTGTGATTCAGGGCAGTGCGGTTGTGGACAGGATGATTCTGCAGGTGACGGGAGAACAGACCGGGATACGGGTCCGGCAGGATATATCGTTTGTGTCTTCCGCGCTGACGCTGAAGGGCGGGAAGGAAGGAGTCTGTTCGGAGTCAGGTTCAATTGTGTTTGACGGAGGGGCGGTGTCGATTGTGTGCCTGATGACGGAACCGGAAGGGAGGTCATGCGGAGTTGCTGCACGGAAGGGCGACGTGGTAATCCGGCAGGGTATTGTGCGGGTTTCGGGAGAGTCCTGTTCTGTGGAGGCGGGTCCGGAGTCGGGAAGGGTTGCGGTGTCGGGCGGACTGGTGCGTCTGACGAGTCCGGTCTGCGGAGTTGCTGCACGGATCCTGGATGTGTCGGGCGGGCTGGTTACGATGTACGGTAAGCGGCAGGGGGCTGTTGTAATGCCGGAGGGAGGAGAGATTTGTCTGGGAGACAGGGCGGTGGTGTCTGCGGGGAAGAGTGAACGTCTGATTACGGCACCGGTGTATTCTCCCGGTATGCGGTATTTGCAGGTGCGGTTTGAGAAGGGGACCGGGGCGACACGGTGATGGCAGGGGTTTTGCAGGTTGTGCGGATATGTTTGTGCATACTTGCGGTTGCAGCTGCGGCAGGGTGCGTAAGCGGGGTGCCGGATACGGATGACGGAAGTCCGGTGCCGTCATATGTGCCGGACACGGAGGGAACGGATGATTCTTCCGGAGAAGAGAGGGTTGGTATGGTTGAGGTGCTGTCGGATCCGCCGTTTGCGGCGGTTCTTGTGGACGGGGAGTATGCGGGGGCTGCAACACCGGCGGTAATTCCGGTAAGTTGGGGAAATCATACAATCGGGGCGGAGAGTTCGTACGGCCGGGTGAGTGCAACGCAGGTGACGGTTGCAGGGAATACGACGGTTGAACTGCGGATTTCCCCGGAGCAGGGTACGGGGAGGTTTCTGAATGCGGGGATTCTGAGCGGCACGGGGTTTGCGGTCGTTGAGGCGTCGGAGCGGGCGGTGTATGTTTCGGTGTTCGGGAGGATGCAGAATGCAGTGCGGTCAGGGACGGGGAGTGTTATCCGGAATATGGTGGAGAGTCCGTATGTGGTTCCGGGGCTGGCGGAGGGAACGGTAAAGATTACGGCTGCGGGAGGGTCGGGGGACTCTATTTTGCGGGAGGTTCCGGTGATGTCCGGTGCGTTTTCACCGCTGTATTATATGTTCGGGGCGGGAGATCCGTGGGAGAATCTGTCGGTTTCGTCGGATGTGTATGCGGGGATGCGGTACAGTGTGGACGGGTTTTTGTCGGCCGGGGTTCTGCCCGGGAAACGGGAGTGGCCGGTGTCTGCGACGTTTGTGTCGGTACTGACACCGGAGGGAATTGTGTCGTTTCCGCGGGGTGCGGGGAACTGGTCGGAGATGGAGCTGGATGGCCGGGAGGTGGTCTGGCATGATGTCCGGGTGATGTCGCAGCCGTCGGGTGCGGATATTTTTGTGGACGGGTTTGCAACCGGATATACGACCCCGTGGACGATTCGGAATGTGTCGGATGGGTTTCATGCGATTATGGTGTCGAAGCCCGGGTTCCTGCCGGAGGTGCAGAAGGTGTCCTTTGGCGGGACGGGACGGGAGATGACGATTGTGATGCCAACGATGCAGGAGTATGCGTCGGGGTATGTGGCGGTGAATTCGAGTGTGCCGGGGTCCCGGGTGGTGATGTACGGGCGGGATACCGGGGATCGGACGCCGGTGGTGTATGCGGGTTTTCCCTCAGGCAGACAGGAGATTTCGGTGGTGTCTCCGGACGGGAGATCGCGGATGTTTGCGGTGACGGTGGTGCCGGGTGCGGTGAATGAGGTGTTTGCGGATTTTTCGCAATAGCGGGAAACAGATTTTCAAAAAAACGAACGAAAGAGTTTTGTCAGACCATACTTTCGTCTGAAGTACGGCGGACACGGAAAGGAGAAAAGAAAAAGTGAAGGGGTTATGCCCCGACGGGCCGTTCAAGAGCGGTGGTTAAATCATTTCCTTTCAGGAAGATGATGGTCACCGGACCGTCCAGTTCGGAGAGTTCGGCCTGAAGGATGACGGAGCCCCAGTTCTCACGGTTGTCATTAACCGTCTCGTCATCAAAGAGGATACGGGCCGGTACTTTTACCCAGGCATTGATGACGTAATCGGGATAGTGTGCCCGGACGAGATCGTACATCTGCCGGTACAGGTCGCGGGCTTTCTCCTGATCAACGGGACTGCCTCCTGCATTCTCCTGAATCGAGTCAAGTTCTTTCCGGATAGTGTCAATGGCGTTCAGAACTCCGGCAGGATTTTCCTTGTCGGTCCGGAGTTTCTGTTCAAGGACAACCGCGAGGCGGAGGGTTTCCTCATACGGGAAGGCGATCGGGGTGGTGTTGGAGGTAATGTTGCGGAACTGTACAACCGTGATGTCGGTAAGCTGGTAGCCGCGGTCGGTTACCTGGGATTTGGCGACCTTGAGGGTCACGGTTGCACCGCCGGTGTAGCCGTCGGGTCCTTCCAGGAAGTTCAGCATGCTCTGCAGGTATCCGTACCCGGCGGGGATGTCCCGCCACATGGATCGCGACCGGGCAAAGTCTTCGGCTCCCCGCTGACTCCGGGTGTCTTCATCCCACCAGAGTTTGATGTTTTCCTCTTCCCCTGCTGCCACAGGGTCGAGAGCAGCATGAATGATGCCGGATGTGCGGAATCCGTGCCGGGAGTTCGGGTCAAATCCGGCATGACCAAATTCATCAGCGGGAGTGATAATCGGATTGGGATAGCCGTTACCTTCCCCGGTACTGAGAATGAGGGGTGCCGGGGCCGTCTTACAGGGACAGACGTCAGCAAAACACCGGTTACCACAGGACTCCGGACTACAGCCAGTTGCACATCCAGCTCCACAATCACATTCCCCCAGACATGCATTACACGGGGCTGCCGCTGCCGGAACTGCAAGCAGACAGACGGCCAGTGCGAGAGCAAGCAGTACAGTCGTTAATCCGCTCCCGTTATGGAGAAGAAGGGGCAAAACGCCACGTTTTGTTACAGGTTTTTTCATCTTATATCACCCAGAATATTTCGGCATACGATTCTTACCACATACCGTTCCTTACTATTCATTAAATATAATATATTAATGTATTGTAACTAATTTTTTAGACATATATAAATGAATCTAAAATATCGGCGTTGCCCATAAATTCGTTTATTGCCTGCAAATGATCGTCGTTGATCGATTTTCAGCCCACGATTCGCACGGGCTCTGCCGTGCTCACCGCTCCCGCGGGAAGACACGAAACACACGGAAACAAAAACATCACGGAACAGTTCGTGAACATCACAGAATTTCCATGCAACGCATTATTTTCCGTGTTGTTCACGAACTGTTCCGTGACATTTTTTCTTTCAGTGTTCTCCGTGGGTATCAGGACGTTATGGGCAACACCTAAAATCCCGGAACAGAAGAGTGAAGCAACGTCGCAGGACCGGATTCCGGTGAAAAATTTCCGGACATTTTTTCTTCATAACTCCGGGGAAGGACTGCGCATCCCATCACAGCCCGTAACCCGGAAAAATCCGGCAAACATCCTGTGAAACATGCTTCATCACAAAAAAACGGCGAATGATAAACCACATATTGATATACATAAAAGAGACTCCGTGAGACACACAGATGTGCAGGCCCTGCGGGTGTACGGGAATATTTCGTCCATCACAAGCCCGTGAAAAAAGATCCTGCATCTCAATGAGAAGACGTATTATGTCACATGCCACACTACTAATCTAACCGTACCAAAGCATACGGTACCTGAACGCCCGCGAGAACTACTCCCGCGAAACAATCCCCACGTGCATTAGCCCCACGTGAACAAAAGAATGGAGGTCCAATATATATGACGTCTGGCAGCAGCGGCGATTCCCCGAACGGAAACGGGGGAAGCACACTTCCGCCGTCCGAAACCGGCAGCAAAGTCAAACAGATCATCTGTCCCGGCTGTTTTGAAGAGATGGCAAAAGAGGAACTCATCGGAAACAAATGTCCTCTCTGCGGCTATCGTCTCGCACCGGAGGATATGGATGAAGTGGTCACCGATACCGGTGATGAAGAACTCGCATGGATGCTCACGCAGAACCTGCAGCGGACGCTCCTCTCCTGGCTGATGGATCTGGGTGCTGCCCCCCTTGCCGCATACCGGATTGCCTCACGGGTCTGCGAGCAGGAAAATATTCCGGTAAAAAGCGGTAAAACAACAGCATTCTCCTTTACTGCACGGATGACACCGGAGGAAAAAACCGCAGAGAAACGGTGCAGGGTCTGCGGCAAAACATTTACCGCAGGCGGCAGAAAGATCGTCTCGGGCGATCTCTTTGAGCCGGAACCGTCCGTTGAATACTTCTGCGATGACTGTCGTCCGCAGAACTAATTTTTTTCTTGAGAATTTCTCTTTAGCCTTTTTCGATGTGATGTGACGAAAGTACTTTGTACTTTGTAGTTTTTTCAGGACATTGTAGATGAGTTAGTGGTGAGTGGGCAGGATGCGGAAAGAAAACGCGAGATTTCGCAGATGCGCCTAACGGCGCTGCTTCGCTCGTCGCATTTGCTCTTCGTCGCTCGCCATCCCGCCCAGAGCTGGGCGGGCGGCGTTGCTGTCGCAAGCGCGACGGCAAATGCTCGCGAAGCTCCCACT
>NZ_JAPTGC010000019.1 GCF_026891935.1 Methanocorpusculum vombati
GGTAACATAGTTGGACGAGGGAGAATATAAACCCACCGAACCAGCTCTGATACATACACAGCTGAAAAAACTCAGCTGCACCTCACAAACAGACAAGCAGACTGTGAGGTAACAACATAGAACCTCCACACATATCAAATCACCGAAACGAAAATCCAACAGCCTCAACAGTCACCCTCATAACACCCCGACACCAACCTAATAAAAACTCATGGACAACGAGGGAAAAAAACCGGAAAAAAAGAACCCGGACATAACCTATCGCGCGATCAGAACCTGGAACGAATCAGAAATCATCGACCTCTACCGCGCGGGCGGATGGTGGGAAATGGGCTGGAACCCCGCAGGCATCGCCCCCCTCATACGCGGCAGCTACCTCTTCATACTCGCACTTGACACCACCACCGGACACGCCATCGGCATGGGCAGACTCATCGCCGACGGCTCATCCGACGGCTACATACAGGACGTCGTCGTCCTCCCCACCTACCGGGAGCGCGGCATAGGAACAACCATCGCAACCCTGCTCCGCACCCTTGGCGCAGCACTCGGCCTCTCCTGGATAGGCCTCATCTCCGCCCCCGGAAAAGAAAACATCTACAAACGCGCAGGATTCTCCCCCATGGAAAACTACACCCCCATGAACCTCAACGAAGAACGACCCAACAGATACCATGACACTCAGTAAATCCGACTACCGCCCGGTAACCCTCGCAGACAAACCCATATTTGACCGGATACTCCGGAATCACCCGCAGATCCACTCCGAATGCTCATTCATCACCATGATCTGCTGGCAGAACTACGCCAACTACGCATACACAATAAAAGACGACCGGCTGCTCATCTCCTGCACCGTCGACGGAGAAACAACCTACCGCGCACCCATCGGCGACCCCGCACCCGAACTCTTTGAAGAAGTCCTCGCACTCGCAAAAAAAGAAGGAGGAAAAATGGCAATGGACTTCTACGACGAAGCAGACGTCTGGTACATGAAAAACGCCCACCCCGAAACACCCGTCTACACCAGCCGCGGCTTCTCCGAATACTACTACCGCACAGAAGAACTCGCCGAACTCCGCGGAAAAAAATACCTCAACATCCGCGGACAAATAAACAAATTCAACGCCGAATACACCTACACCACCGAAAAAATAACCAAACCGATCATCCCCGAAGTCCGGAGAATGATCGAAGAATGGAGCATCTCAAAACACTGCGAAGCAAACCGGATCATGAAAGAAGAAGTAAACGCCGTACGCTTCGCACTCGACCACTGGCAGGACCTGGGATGCGAAGGACTCATCATCCGCATCCAGCCCGAAGCAACAATCGGCGCAATCGCCATCTGGGAACAACTCAACACCTCCACCGCACTCGTCCACTTTGAAAAAGGATTCGTCCGCTACAAAGGCATCTACAAAATCATCAACCAGGAAACAGCAAAAACACTCCAGAACCGCTACACCTGGATCAACCGCGAATCCGACATGGACGTCCCCGGACTTCGCGAAGCAAAACTCCGCTACCACCCCGAACACTGTGCAAAAGCATGGTACATCAAGAAAAAAGAGATCGCCCCCTGACACAACTACCACATCCTTTAGTAACTCAACGGCATATCTATAGAGCGGATGAACCTGCTGTTTGAACTCTCCGGAGAAAACCCGGCACTCGCCGTAGCCGAAATAGGCTGTGTAGGAACCGTAACCCGCACCGCCACCGGCATTGCCCTTGCCGAAGTACCCGAACCGGAGACGACGACACGGCTCGCACAGACCCATGTCATCATGGAACTGCTTGGCGAATGCGACGGAACACGTGCCGCCCTTACAGACCTTCTGGCACACCTCGATATCACCGCGGACCGCCCGTTTGCCTGCAGAGTCCGAAAGATTCACCCCGCAACGGTTGATGCATCCCAGCTGGAACTGGAACGCATGATGGGAAAAAGCATCCACGGAAAAGTATCCCTTCAGTCCCCTGAAGTAGAATACCGTGCGCTCTTCACCGACAACCGATGCTACCTCGGTCGGGTACTGTACACAATCGACCGAGGCTCATATGCATACCGAAACCCGCAGAGACGCGCATTCTTTCACCCGGGCGTAATGATGCCCCTCATGGCGCGGACAATGGTAAACCTGACACACGTACGGCCGGGAGAACTATTGTGCGACCCCTTCTGCGGAACAGGCGGTATGCTGCTGGAAACAGAACTGATGGGCGTTCGATCCATCGGAAGCGATTATGATCCGGAGATGCTTGCAGGATGCCGGAAAAACCTGCCGGACGGCGCATACGTCCGTGCAGACGCAACACGCATGCCGTACCCCGACAACTGCTTTGACGCAGTTGCAACCGACCTCCCCTACGGGCAGTCAACAACAATCGGTGCGGACTCGCTTGATCTTCTCTATACCGAATCACTCAAAGAGATTCGCCGCATTCTCAAACAGGGAGGAAAAGCAGTCGTGGTAACCCATCGCGACATACGGCATCTGGCAGAAAACCTGTTTGAGATCTCCGGATATTACGAACAGCGTGTGCACAAGAGTCTGACGCGGCGGATTCTCGTGCTGAGCTGAAAAATAGTAAAACGGTTGAGTATGACGTACATACAAAAGGAGCATTGATGCTCCAGTGGATTCGTGAGCAGTTTACCTGCTATCACCCAAACCGGGCAATCGCAGTACGGGCCATGCGGCACATGCGTCCGGCAGAACGGAAAAATCTGTTTTCCGAAGACATTATGCTGATGCGGACAGCAGAGGGATACTGGTTTGAATCCCTGATTTACGAACAGCTGCTCAAGATCGCATCGCAAACCAACACGATCAAAAAGATTGTGCGAAAAGGAGCAGACGTCCCCAAACATAGAACAAAAATTACTCTGGGAACGAACGGATTATACTCCGCAGAAAAAGGAGACATCCGGGTGCGCGGAAACGGTCAGGACCTGGCCGAGGTGGATCTTCTGCTGTTTGACAATGAAAACAAGGTAGTATTCTGCGAAATTGTCACATCTCCGGCGGATCTCAAAGATCTTGAAGCAGAGATTATTTACAAAAAGCACCTGTTCGGCTATATGTTCGGACAGGAACATGTGGGATTCATTCTGTTCTCGTCGGTGGACATTTCCAATACACAGGTGGTGCGGCGGCTGGTTGCCGACCCGGACAATGCATATGTGGGGACAAAACCCTGCGAAGTCATGAAAGCAGTACTCAAACCGCTGCGGCTGACGACACTGCCGACCCAGCCGGTGAAAAATCCGAAACTGGTGGCATGCGAGTCGTTACGGACGCAGGGATTCGATTACAGAAAACTGCACGATGAAGCGCTTTCCCGGCTGTATTTTGCTATCGATCACCACTTCTCAGCAGAACAGTACTTTGCCGACCCGTGTGTATCACCGCTGGTGAAAAAAGTGATCTGCGGCGGCCTGTACCCGTCGGCATTAAAGGGCCTGATCACGGAGTACGGTCTGCGGGTGAAGTCCGATGTGCTGGACTACACCAAGCTTTCACAGAATTATTCAAAGGTTGTGCTGGCGGTGGACTTTCCCGAGATGTCACCGGTGATTTACCTCAAACCGCGTAAACAGCGGACGTACTTCAAGATGGTGCCGCTGAAAGCCGGAGGATTTAAGTATGAACGACCGACGCCGTCGCGGGTCGGATTCTATCTGTGGCTGGAATCGACAAAACCGACACTGGGAATTGAACGGACACGCGATGTGCTGAAATTTTGTGAAAACACAAAATAGATCCCCAATCTCCACATCTAAATACTCATCCGGCAAACAGAAATTCATGACCGAAGAACCCGAGACCAACGCAATCCGGCAGGAACTCAGGCGGCTCGAAGAAAGGATCCTCACGCTTGAAAAAGAGAACACAGAACTGCGCAGCCGCGTCTCCTCACTCGAACTCCAGACCGGACAACTCACTGACCGCCTGCTGCGTATCGGCGGCAACTGCTCTTCGTGCGGAATCTGAACGGCAGGGCTATGGTCACAAGACCGGATTGTCTTCTTCGCCGAAAACAAACACTTCCTCGATGGGGAGAGCGAAGACAACCGCAATTTTATGCGCCAACAGGACTGAAGGGTTGTACTGCCCCTTTTCCAGAGAGATAATCGTCCGGGAGGATACGGAGACTGCATCAGCAAGTTCCTGCTGAGTCATACCGCGTACAGCCCGCAACTCCCGGATTCTGTTGTCCATAGCGTATTCACCTAATTATTCGGGCAGGAAAGAAAATAGCCTTACTGTCTTTCCCATTCAGGGGAATTGTTCTGCACTTTGCGTGGATCACAAGCCAAAAATAAATTTTTGACGACACAAGGTTCACACGTTCCGTTCAAAGTAGGTGTGGGCGATCAGATAAACAAGGGCCAGAACAACAAGCAGTCCCATCAGCAGGAGCCGCACCGCAGAGACAACCGCGCCGGAAACATCCCCTGCAAGCAGTGCAAGAATCGGACCGGCATTAAACGCGGCAAACAGCAGCACGATCATGGAGATCTCCTGCACCGCCCAGGAAGCCTTCAGGATAATGAGAAGCTCACGCTCATCCACCTTGGGAAACAGCGGAGTACCGGCAGCATCAGCAGGATCATTCCGGTGTTTCAGAACATATCCTGCCGCAGCAGCACCCGCGACAAGGAACAGAACTGCGGCAGAGGGAAACTCTGCCGGAGCAGAACCCGCGAGCGAAAGGTATAGACTCACCGCACCGCAGACAACAAAACCGATTGCAAGAACCGTATAACGTTCAAGATAATAGATAGACCTCATGGATTAGAACCTCGTGTAGTAGTAATAGACGATCGAAAGAAGCATTATTCCAAGGGAAATGAGGGAAAGATACAGAAACAGTTCGTGTATCGCATGAACTGCGACGGCATCCGTAATACCAAGAAGAATCCGGCAGAGATACTCGGTATAGAACCAGCAGAGAAGCAGAAGAAACAGCACTGCACACAGAGCAGCAGACGCGCCTTTCTCCTGTACCCGCATCCACCGTTCATCCTGATACGGTTTGTCCGTGATTTTGATCCAGGCAGGATCCCGATGATTCCGATAGAGATGATACACAACCATACCTCCAAACAAAACAGAACAGCCGAGAAAAACCAGGGTCAGTCTGCTATCCGTTCCTGCAATATCCGGATACCAATACTGCAGGATAACACCGCAGATTCCTAAAACCAGATAGAACAAAAACATGCCGAACAGAACGGTAACCCTCTTGCTGATTTTCATACTACCCTGATACATCATATGAAGTTTATTTCATATGAAGTTTTCTTCACCAAGACCCGTGCAGAAACATCCCCCCGGACAAAGAAGCATCAGATACAATACAGAATTTTATCTCTCCCAACGTACTTACCGAGAGTTTTTTACCAATTACTCGCATAAAAAACACCACCGGAAGAATCATCTCCGGGTATTTTCCTTCGTAATGACAGAATACACAACACAGAAAACGCTTATCCTGCCGTCTGTTTTGCGCATTCTCTCATTAAAAAGTGAAAAGCCCCAAACACTCGGGGGAATTACAGGTGGAAACTGAAGCAGAACTTATCATGTCGGTAGTGGTCGTACTCGCGTGCGCCATCGCCGTTCTTTTCGTCGGCAGACGCTTGCGCATGCCGTTCATTATCGGGTACTTTATCACCGGTATCATCGTCGGCCCTGCATGCCTTGGTCTCGTAACCGAAGAGCAGGTATCACTTCTGGCAGAGCTCGGAGTCATTCTCCTGATGTTTACCATCGGACTGGAGATGTCGCTCAAGAGTCTTTTGTCAATGAAAAAGATCGTCCTGATCGGCGGAACACTCCAGCTTGTCATAACAACCGCAGCGGTCTGGGCAGTCATGGTTGCCGTCGGGTTTGCCTCAAACCTCGCGCTCTTTATCGGGTTCCTCGTTGCGCACTCCTCTACCGCGGTTATCATGAACCTGTACCAGAACAGCGGAGAGATCGACACCAAGCACGGAAAAATTGCACTTGGCCTGTTAATTTTTCAGGACTTAAACGTCATCCCCATGATGCTCATGGTCCCGATCCTTGCAGGAAGCGCCGAAGCAAATTTCTTCGGCGAACTGCTAAACTTCGGGGTCGGTATGGTGGTTCTCGTAATTGTGCTGGTAGCCGCAATTTTCCTGGTACCGCGGTTTCTTACGAGAGTTGCCCTCACCCGCAGCAAGGAACTGTTCATCATCTCCATCGTTGCCATCTGTTTCGGCATCGCATGGCTGATGTCCTTGAACGGTGTTTCCCTCGCGCTCGGTGCATTCCTTGCAGGCATTGCAATCTCTGAATCCGACTACAGTCATGAAGTCATCGGCCAGATTCTGCCGTTCCGGGATCTGCTGACGAGCTTCTTCTTTGTCTCAATTGGTATGATGCTCAACCTCGTGTATGTGTGGGAGCATCTCATTCTGATCATCGCAGTCGCAATCCTCCTGCTTCTGGGAAAAACCCTTATCAACTTCATCAGTGTGAAAGCCATCGGTATTGCAAGCGGAGCCGCACTCCTCTCTGCCATCGGCCTCTCACAGGTGGGTGAATTCTCGTTCATTCTCGGATCGACCGGGCTGGAGGCAGGGATTCTTTCACAGGATATCTATCAGGTTTTCCTTGCAATCACGATTGTAACCATGGCAGTTACCCCCTTTGCGGTCAATGCAGGCCCGGCACTTGCCAAGAGACTGATTAAACCCAAAGTACCGGGAGAAAACATATTCGGCAACGACATCGAATCCTGCGACGTCCGGCCAAAAGAACATGTGGTCATTGTGGGATACGGCCTTGCAGGCCAGTATGTCGCAAAGGCACTGAAACGCGTGGACATTCCCTACATTATTCTGGAACTCAATGCCGAGACAGTGGACCGGGAAAAGAGACGGGGAGAACGGATTGTATACGGTGATGCAACCCGGGATTCGATTCTTGAGTATGCAGGTCTGATGAAGGCACGGACAATTGTGATCAGTATCCCGGACATGGAAGCAATCAAAGCGATCATCTGTACCGCACGGGGAATGAATCCGCGGATCAACATCATTACCCGTTCAAGATTCATCTCCGAGACCGAAGAGTTGTACCGTCTGGGAGCGGATGAAGTTATCGTGGATGAACGCGAAGCTGCCATTCAGATCTTCCGGCGGATTTTAGCAAATGAACAGGTGCCGCAGCAGGATCTGGATCAGTATGTCAAGCAGATCCGAAATGATCTCTACGATCAGTATATCGATGCAAAGATGACGCCGAATGCACGGGAAACAGAAGGAAACGGATGGTTCGAGGCAATACGTCTGAAGGCAAAGAGTATCGATGAAAAGACCGCAACAAGCCGCTCCTCGGTTGAGCAGATTCATGTCGGAAGAAACTGTGAAGTTGCAGGTAAGCGACTGTCGGATATTCATCTGCGGGCAAACTACGGAGTATCGGTTATTGCAGTACGGCGCGGTGAAGAGGGAGGAGATACGGTTGTTGCTCCGGATGGAAATACGATGCTCGAAGAAGGAGATACCGCTGTGGTGATTGGAGATCGTGCGGCAATTACAGAAATACTTCCGTTATTTATTGAAAATACTGAGGAAAAGGAGGAATGATTTTTTTCCGGAGGGATACACCCTCCGGAAAATATTGTATTTGGGCAGTCAGGGGGTGTGGAATAACTGCCGCGTGTGAGATTGGATGTATTGAGTGTTTTTGTTGGATGAAATTATGGCCGGTGTTGCGTGTGTGGTAACGTGTGTCCTGATGTGTGTTGAGAGACCGGCATTGCAGATGAGAAGTTCTGCGAAACTCGTTTTTGGTTCTGTCTTACGGCATCACTCTCCGGTAGTTTTTTTTCGCTGCAACTCGTTCAGAGTTGATTACTAATAGTAAGTCTCGATAATATATAATTGTTTCTAAATGAATTTTCAGACGGGAAGAAAAATCCGGTCGCGGGTTTGGAGAATCTCTGTAAAACCTGAGGTGTGCAGAGGCGGATTCTAAGAGCGGCAGAGGAAAAACAGCATGCAATAAGCTCCCCGGTATTGCGGCAATGCTTTACCGATGGTGCATCCTCGTGGCCGGCCGGTGCGATCGCAAGTACCCAGATTTTTCCAAAAAAATACACCAGTTATGAGTTGCCACTCAAAAATAGCAGAATGACGAACACACAATAAACCTCATATTGATATACCAAAAAATGACATGCAGCGAGATCGGCACGCCACATTTTCGTGCGGCATCAAGCCCAAAGGTCTTGCTCCGCTCGTCGCATTTTCTTAATGCTGCCCGCCTTCCCGCCCGGAACCGGGCGGGTGGCGTTGCTCATCGCAAACGCAAACTAAAAATGCTCGCGAAGCTGGTGTGAATCACAGGTTGAAATATTCGCAGGCAATAAACGAATTTCAGCCCACGGAAGCAAAAACATCACGGAACAGTTCGTGAACATCACGGAAATCCTAAATTAATCTGTTTCTGTGGCTTTCTTGTATATTCTGATGTTGAAAATTTCTGCGTGTTCGGTGTTTTCCCGCGAAGCGGCGAGCACGGCAGAGCCCGTACAAATCGCGGGATGATCAGGAATAAAGGTGCAACGCCCAAGTGTTGTAAAACCTAATAATCGGGAAAAACCAATAGTACTCCCGCAAATGACTCCGTCAGACGAAACCAGCGGAGCGGCACAACGTCGCCCTTACATCAACGAAACGTTTCAGCAGCGGATCCGCCCCTACATAGAAATACTGAATGACGACGAGGCAAAGCAGTACTTTGCCGAAGCGGAGACAGCTGTGGAACAACTGGCTGCTATCGGAAAAGACCCGGAAGAAGTACTGCAGATCATGGAAAATATCGGCCTGTACCTCTCAGGCAACTCAGGTAAAAACTTCACCGCCGACTATCAGAAGATCCGGTTGTCCGAAGGCCGCGAACTCTGGTCCATCCAGCTCCCCGGCGGAGGAAACGTAAACCTCTTCCGGACACCGGACGGCGACATGGTTCTTGACACCGGATACGGCTGCTGTTATGATGACGTGGAAAAAATGCTGCATACCCTTGGCATCGACGGGTTTACCCATGTCAAAAAAGTCATCTGCACCCATGCAGATGCCGACCACTGCGGAGCCGCCGGATTCTTGCCGGTAACCCCCCTCATGCACCCGGTCACCAAACAGATTCTCGATGCAGGAACACGGGGATTCGGATCCGACACCCGCAACGAAGAGTTAGAACGTGCCTATACCACAACCATCAACACCTTCTCCAAAATGAACGTGCCGGACCATGTTGACCTGTGCAAAACAGAACCAAAAAAGATGCACGGCCTGTTCCCGGTAATCGACGAGGTTGAATTTGGCGGAATGCACTTTGAGATCTGGGAAAGCCTCGGCGGCCACATTGCAGGACAACTGTTTTTGTACGAAAAAAATGAGGGACTGCTCTTCACCAGCGACGCACTGATCAACTTCGCCAGCATGACAAAAGCCCGGAAAGACTACTGCTCCATCGCAGACTACCTTGTCACCAGCGTAAACGTCAACAGTGAGATCGCCCGCACGGAACGCCACGAACTGATGCGCATCGCAAAAGAGATCGATGCCGAACTCAAAGCAAAAGGAAAACGACTTCTGCTCTGCTGCGGTCACGGAGCAGTATCCATGCTCGACGACGCAGGGAACATGATCTCCGCCTGCGAACCCATACACTACGCCGCACAGTAACCAGCCATTCCGGAAAAATTCCGGACACCGCTTTTTTGCACACAATTGCCAACAAATCTCGATCGCATTCCTTCGCTCACTCATCACCCCACAATGAATCTGCCCGCAGTTTATCACCAAAAAATTCCCTGAACCACCCCTGCATGCCGGAACCGGCATCCCTAAGTATGCTGACCGAAAAACAACTACCAGCGTATCATGCAGAAACCTCTCCTCGAACCCGCCTACGCTGCTGTCCTGTTCGATATGGACAACACACTCTTTGACTTCATCGACGCGATGAAGCGCGGAGCAGCGGCAGCAGCAGAAGTTGTCGGGGAAGGAACAGGAGACCAGCTGCTCTCGTATTATCTGCGGTGGAAATACCACATTGAAGACCACGCAAACCTGCAGGACTTCATGATGGACCACCACAAATTTACCGTGGACGGCTATCTTGCCGCCGTAAAAGCATTTGAGGATGCAAAGTTTGCAGGCCTCACCCCATATCCCGGCATCCCCGGACTCCTTGCATCCCTCAAAGAAAAAGGATACCGGCTCGGCATCGTAACCGACGCTTATGAATACGCAGCAGCCGAACGCCTCAGACACACCGGTCTTGCCGGATACTTTGACACCCTCGTCGCCTACGACACAACCGGTTACAAAAAACCGCACCATGCACCGTTCGAGTACGCCATGAACCTGCTGGAAACACAGCCGTACGAAACCGTTTACATCGGCGACTCCATCCGCCGCGACATCGAACCTGCAAAAGCCCTCGGCCTTGCCACGGTCTATGCCGCATACGGCGATCGGAACTTCTTTGAACCGGACAGATGCTGCCCGCCCCGGGTTATCGTAGCACACAGCCCGGACGAGATCGGAAAAATTCTCTTATAAAAAAAAGATTAGTCATCATGCGGCACATCGCCGCGGGAGATGACCTGGGCAAACATCTGGCCCAGACAGGTCAGATGAATGGCAATGTTTCTTCCATATTTGGTTTTCACAATAAACCCGCCGGTCTCAAGCTTGGAGAGATGGTGAGACAGTCTGCTTCTCTCACTGCGGAACCGCTTCGAGTTTTTGTCAATCTCCGGGAACATCAGATAGATCAGGGAATCAAGCGACTCAACGCCATCACCGATACGGGAGATCAGCAGCTGCTGTTCCGCACCCGGATACCCGATCGGCAGTACCGGGATCTCAACAATCTCCGTTGCACCAACGATGGCACCTTCATCGCTGTAGTGGGGGAGAGCCGAAACAACCCGTGCTCTGCTCATACTGGCTGCAATATAGGCGCTCATGGAAAGTGGCTGCAGGGCTCCGGAAACATTCAGAAGAACCTCGTTACCCTGCGTACGCTCCGCATTGATAATGGAGAGAATCTGATTTGCAGCATCCACAACAGATGACTTATTCACTTCAACGACCGTTACCGGCCAGAAGATACCAAGGTCCCGGGACAGAGCCTTCGTGGTCTTCTGGACCAGTGCCTCGCCTGAAAACTTCGGATCATTTCCCGTTACCAGAACGATACGGGAAAAACCCACTTCCCGAAGGAGTGAGATCGAACCCATCAGGAAATCCCGCTCAGGTCCGACAAAAACTACGTGTGTTGTTGGCATGTTTTTGTTCCTGTTCATATTTGCATGGACTATTATATTATGTTGTTGGCAGTACAACTCGATGTACAGCGTATCTGAATTTATCTTTTGAAAAAAAAGAGGCAGGGTTAAGCGGTCTGAATCTTTGCGACCTCTTCCAGACCAAGCTCGGCAATGGAGATCTTCTGCATCTCGCCTTTCTGGATTTTCCCGGTAACCGTCATCGGGAATGAGTCCACAAACTTGTAGTAACGGGGGACTTTATGGCGGGCAATTTTACCGTTGCAGAACTCCCGGATCTCGCTTTCCGTAAGTGTCTGTCCCGGTTCAACCTTAACCCACGCCATCAGTTCCTCGCCGTACTTGACGTCAGGAACGCCAATAATATACACATCCGAGATCTTCGGGTGCAGGTGCAGGAACTCCTCAATCTCACGCGGATAGAGGTTTTCTCCACCGCGAATGACCATTTCCTTCAGCCTGCCGACCATCTTGATGTAGCCTTCGGTGTCCATAGTGCCGAGATCGCCTGAATGCAGCCAGCCGTTGCGGTCAATAACCTGAGCAGTGGCAGACGGATTGTTGTAGTAACACTTCATTTTCATGTAGCCGCGGGCGCAGATCTCCCCGGTCTCACCGATGGGAACAACACGGCCGGTCTTCGGATCCATGATGACAAGTTCGGTGTGCGGAAACACCCTGCCAACAGTTGTCACGCGCCGTTCCAGACTGTCATCGGTGGTGGACATGGTGATGCCGGGCGCCGTCTCGGTCAGACCATAGACGATAACAATCTCTTTCATGTTCATCTTCTCGCTGACCTCGCGCATACGTTCAATCGGGCAGGGGGAACCTGCCATGATACCGGTGCGGAGACTGGAGAAGTCGTAGCGGGAGAAGTTCGGGTGTTCAAGTTCTGCGATGAACATGGTCGGAACACCGTGCACTGCCGTGCACCGCTCGTCCTGAATGGCTTTCATGACCGATTCCGGATCGAAGAAGGGCGCAGGAATCACCATGGTGGTTCCGTGGGTCACGCACGCCATGTTGGAGAGCACCATGCCGAAACAGTGGTAAAACGGAACCGGAATGCAGAGTTTGTCCTTTTCGGTGAACTTCATACCGTCGCCGATGATCATACCGTTGTTTAAGACGGAGTGGTGCGAGAGCACCACTCCTTTCGGGTAACCGGTGGTGCCGCTCGTGTACTGGATGTTTAAGGGGTCGTCAAACTCGACAGACTCTTCACGCTCGGCAAGTTCCTGATCCGATATCTGACGGCCTGCGTCGATGAGTTCACTCCAGCGGTACATGCCGTTGTAGGGTATTTCTCCCATGAAGATGATGTTGCGCAGGTACGGGAACTTCTCGGATCTCAGGCGTCCGGGTTTTGCTTCAAATGCTTCGGGGCAGGCTTCGTAGAACATGCCGACGTAGTCGGAGGTTTTGAATCTGCCCTGCAGAATCAGTGTGTCAACCTCAGACTGCTTTAAGGCATACTCCAGCTCAAACGTCCGGTATGCCGGGTTGATGTTCACCATGACAGCGCCGATTTTGGCGGTGGCAAACTGCACGAGGACCCACTCGGCATAGTTCATTGCCCAGATGGCGACCCGCATGCCGCGCTCGACACCCAGCATCATGAGACCTTTGGCTACGGCATTGGTTGCATCTAGAAACTCCGTCCAGGTGTAGCGGAGGTTCTGTTCAACGGAGACGAGGGCATCATTGTCCGGGTACTTCGCTGCAATGCTGTTGAATACTTGTCCGACGGTTTTTCCAAGAAGCGGCTTCATGGATACACCGCATGCGTAGCTTTCGGCCATACTCCCTAAATGTTGGGGTTTGGAATATAAAAAACGTGGGCGGGAATGACAGGATGCATAAAAAAAGGAGTGGTCAGGCCTTTCTGACGGTGATCATGACATCGTCAACCATGATCACATCAACCGCTTCTCCGGAGACGGAGTAGACAAAGGAGGTGGTCCATGCACCCTCCGGGACGGCAGTTTCTTCGCCGTCCACGAGGATCGCTGCCGGCGGGGTAACTTTGTCCGCATCGGGCAGGGCATTGACTGCTGCCATGAATGCGCCTGCCTTACTGCGGAGCGTCTTGCCGACAACGCCTTTGTTGAACACGACGTCTCCGACCTTCTTCTCAAGGGACGGTTCTTCCGCCTTCCAGATAACCGTGCCGTTGACGGTTCTGCCGAGGTCTCCGGCGTCGTTTACGTCATGCGACGGCGTGTAGATGGTGACCTCGCCGAGCGGGGCGTTTAAGGCAAGACCCGCGTCGTGTTTGTACTTGCGGAGCACGCCGACGATCTTTACCACCAGCTCGCCGTCGCGCACGGCATCGGCGTCGGTGTAGGAGAAGTCAGCCCACGGGTGGTCGATGATTCTCTTCCCGCCGGAGAGGTGGTGGTAACACTCCTGCGCAAAGAACGGAATGTAGGGAGAGAGCATGGTACAGAGCGCGTCCATGGTGGTGCGGAGCGTGTAAACCGCACCGGCGCGGTCGGGGTCGGTGCTGTAGAGTCTGCCTTTCACCAGTTCGAGATACTCGTCGGCAAGTACATTCCAGGCAAAGTCGCGGATGAGTTTGAGACCTTTGTCGAAGAGGTAGTTCTCCATTGCATCGGTGACCTCTGCAATCGTCTGCGAGAGGTTTGCCAGCATCCAGCGGTCGATAAGGGTGGACGGGGTGGTTGTCTCCGGTACCGGGCTTTCCTTATTGATCTGCATTAAGGAGAACCGGACGATGTTCCACATCTTGGTCTGGAACCGGGATGCGGCAATGACGTCGTTCCAGTTGAACTGGATGTCCTGACCGGTGGACGAGCCTGCGGCAGCCCACTGACGAAGTGCGTCCACACCGTAGGGTCCCATGACGTCCTCGGGTCCGATTACGTTGCCGCGCGATTTGGACATCTTGAATCCGTCTTCGCCGAGCACCATGCCGTTGATGAGGATGCCGTCCCAGGGTTTTTCGCCGAGGAGTGCCATGCTGCGGAGGATGGTGTAGAACGCCCAGGTCCGGATGATGTCGTGGCCCTGCGGACGGATCTGTGCCGGGAAGTGCGGCGGCATGCCGGAGCCGTCCCAGCCGGTGACGTGCAGGTCGGTGATGGAGGAGTCCATCCACGTGTCAAGTACATCCGTTTCGCCGGTAAACGAGGTCCCGCCGCATTTCGGGCAGGCGTGTTTTGGTTTGTCGATGGTCGGGTCGATCGGGAGGTCTGCTTCGTCGGGGAGAATCATTTCGCCGCATTTGTCACAGAACCAGACCGGGATCGGGGTGGCAAACAGCCGCTGACGGGAGATGCACCAGTCCCATTCCATCTGTTCCGCCCAGTTTTCGAGGCGCTGGAGCATGTGTTCGGGATACCATTTGATCTCGCGGGCAGCTTTGACGATCTCGTCTCCTTTGACCCGGACGAACCACTGACGTTCGGAGAGGATTTCGATCGGGGTCTTGCATCTCCAGCAGCCGCCGACGCGCTGGTCGATCTGTTTTTGATCTTTGAGGATGCCGAGCGCTTTCATGTCGGCAAGAATTGCCGCGCGGCATTCCTTGGTGGTCATGCCTTCGTATTTGCCGCAGAGGGCGGTCATGGTTCCTTTGGTGGAGAGCGCTTTCCGGAGCGGGAGGTGGTGTTTCTTCCACCAGAACACATCGGTTTTGTCACCGAACGTACAGATCATCACCGCACCCGAACCGAAGTTCATGTCAACGGCGTCGTCGGCGATGATGGTAACGTCGTGGCCGAAGATCGGCACACGAAGTGTTTTGCCGACGATGTCGGTGTAGCGGTCGTCGTCGGGGTGAACGGCAACGGCAACGCAGGCGGCGAGGAGTTCGGGACGGGTGGTGGCAATTTCCAGACCGTCGAAGTCGAAGAAGTTGAGGAGCGTGGTTCCTTCGTAGTAGGATACCTCGGCGAAGGCAATTGCGGTTTCGCAGCGGGTGCAGTAGTTGACCGGGTGTTCGTCCTGATAGATGTAGCCGTCTTTAAGCATGCGCAGGAAGGAGAGCTGCGTTTTGGCGTAGTAGTACGGCTCCATGGTGATATATTCGTTGCTCCAGTCAACGGAGAATCCCATGGTGCGCAGGGACTGCCGCATCTTTTCGATGTTTTCGACGGTGAGTTCACGGCACATGCGGCGGAATTCTTCGCGGGAGACGTCGTTTTTGGTGATGTTGTGGGTCTCTTCGACCTTGACTTCGGTCGGGAGGCCGTGACAGTCCCATCCCTGCGGGAACATGACGTTGTAGCCGGTCATGCGTTTGTACCGGGCGATGATATCCATGTAAACCCAGTTTAAGGCGTGGCCTATGTGGAGTTTGCCGGTCGGATACGGCGGCGGGGTGTCGATGATGTATTGGGGTTTTTTGGAGTGCGTATCGAAGTAGAAATCGGTATCGTTCCATTCGGCAAGCCACCGTTTTTCGACGGCGGTAAAGTCGTATGTTTTGGGAAGCTCCTCTGGGAGTGACATCTGCAGTAGTTTTTGTTTTTCTTTGCATTTGATTGTTATTGAGAGAAAAAGAGCAGGGGATAAAAGCGGGGAGCGGTCCCGGGAGGATGAACCGGGAGAGAGGTATGTGCAATTTACCAGTATAATGCCGGATCGCAGAAACGGTAGACGCGACACGAGAGGGTCGTGCCGGTTGCAAATCATATGGAAATAGCGGCTCCCCGCATCAACGATGTTGTTCTTTGAGTGGTAACGATTGCCCGCGGATCTGCTCCTGGACAGATCCGTTTTTTGCAAGCGCTACAGAGATAGTATTGGCTTTCCCACTATTAAATAGATTTGTTTAAAAAATTAGATAAATACGTTAAATAATGTTTACAAAAATGCGGGAAGAGTCCCAGGGGTATTTTCCGGGATCAAAGGTCTGGTGGCAAGGTTTGTCTACAGGATATGTATTGCATAACGAAGAACATGTGATTTGGAGGTTTATTCCAGTTCTTCCCGCATGATGTCTGTGAAATGATAACGATCTGATCTATCCTGCCCTGATGATCGGGTCGCTACCTGTTAGTATATGTATTGAATATATTAAATATTTTTGTTAAAAATTCCAAGAGATAAAATAAAAATAGTGAACAAAAAGGAGTTACTGGCCTCCCCTCTTTCCTTCTACTGCAATGGAGCTTGGTCTGAAAAGAATAACATGAACCTTACACTCGCTCAAAGTACTGTGATTATCGGTTGGTGAGATAGCTTGTGCTGATGTAATCCGACGAAAACTACAGCAACAGAGATACAAAAAAAGAAGAGAATTTTTTTACCAGACCGAAAGACGGTCTTCGGGTGCAAGGTACATCCCGTCACCCTCTGTTACGTTGAAGGTGTCGTAGAACTCCTGCA
Source organism: Methanocorpusculum vombati (assembly GCF_026891935.1). Taxonomy (NCBI): domain Archaea; kingdom Methanobacteriati; phylum Methanobacteriota; class Methanomicrobia; order Methanomicrobiales; family Methanocorpusculaceae; genus Methanocorpusculum; species Methanocorpusculum vombati. The sequence goes on from NZ_JAPTGC010000019.1 coordinate 16,708, forward strand.
CCTGCTGTACAATTGCGTTGGTACGCAGATATCCCGGTGGGTGGGCATCGGTCCGGGTCTGAAGTTCAAGAATGTTTTGGGACGCCTGTTCTTTCCAGAGCGTTGCATAACTGGTAAAGAATGTTGTGTAATCAAAGTCTTCCATGGTGCCTGCAATCTCCAGCATGCAGGAAAGCCCGCCCAGATCTGCTACTGTCTCTCCGATTGTCAGCTGACCGTTTACAAAAACGCCCGGCAGTACTTCAAACTGACCAAAGTACTCTGCAACTTTTGCGGTACGGTTTGCAAATGCGGCTTTATCTTCCGAGGTCCACCAGTTTTTGAGGTTCCCGTCTTTGTCAAACTGACTGCCGCCCGTATCAAAACCGTGGGTGATCTCATGTCCGATGATCATACCGATGGTGCCCATCATTTTTTCCTCGGAGGCTTCGGGATCATAGAAATCTCCGCCCAGAATACCTGCCGGAATATTGATGGAGTTGTCCAGGAAGTAATAGAATGCATTGACCGTCTGCGGGGCAGCCTGTGTGGTGATCCACATATTACTGTCAATAGGAGTGAGAGCCTTCTGAACGTTCTGTTCCCGATTCATCTCTTTAATCGCCATGACGTTGGTGAGCAGATTCCCTCCCTCCTCTTTGGATTTGAGGGTAAGGCCCGTGTAGTCATACAGAGACCAGTCATCGGGATAGGCAACCCGGACCTTGAGTGCATCCAGCTTCTCGATGGCTTTCTTACGGGTATCCTCCCCAAGCCAGGAGGTGTTCTGCAGACGCTCCCGATAGACGGCGACAACTTTGGTGATGAGTTCTTCTACATCCTGTTTGGTTTTGGGCTGCACATACGCGTCCGCATACATCTTCCCGACCGCCATATCAAGTAAACTGCTGGTTGTTTCGTACGCGGTCTGATTCAGATCAGGGTGAATCTCACTCCCGGCTATCGCGCTTGAGGACTCCGTCAGGATATCCAGACACTCCTGATCCAGTACTGCGGCACCGGCCATCAGGGTATTGCGGAGGAGGATTGCTTTGAATCCCTCAACATTTTCCTCTGTGTAGAGTTCGTTCATCTTCTCAAGCCAGTCCGGCTCGGTCAGAATGAACCGGTCAACACCTGCACTAATATAGGGCTGAAGGAAATCTGTTACCGGAAATGTCGGTGAGAGTTCTTTCAGTTCCCGGGTTGAGACCGGGTTATAGATCGACTCCTGATATCCCGGAACCGATGAGGCGGATAATCCGTCGCAGGCTGATGCAATTTTGCTTTCCAGTGCGAAGAGTACCTCATTGATATTCGCGGCTTCTTCTTTGGTGTAGCCGGCGCGTATGAGGAGTTTTTGGAATGATACGGCATTTGCTGCTTTCTGACGCTCTCCGGAAGGAGTTATGTTGCGGTAGTCGTCCATGTTGCCTAAGGAGAGGCTCGGCGCACCGATGTAGACGGCATTGTGTGTGCTGTCTTTGAAGTCCGCCATAATAGATACCCCCATAGGTGCACCGGCGATTTTGCCTTTGTCGTCTGTCAGGTATGCGGTTAGATCATCGATTGTTTTGATCTTTTGAATATCTTCGACAAACGGCATAATCGGCGTCATTCCAAGCGCATTGCGGGTATCCATGTCGATGAAGTCATGATACAGCTGCTGAACCAGTTTTGCTTCATGGCTCGTCTGCGTGGTATCGTCCATCAGGGCGAGAATTTCCTGAGTTACCTCATCATTTCGCTCGGTAAAGGTGGAAATCATCATTTTATCGGCAGGAATTTTTGATGAGGACAACCACTCTTTGTTAACTGCGGCGTGGAAATCGTCCTGTACGCTGATGTTCATGTCTGCGGTGACACTGCCTGCAAGGTCGGATACGATCCATCCGCTGCCTGCATTTTCTCCTGTCGGAGATACTATGGTTTCATTCTGCGGTGTTGCAACACATCCGGCTGCGGCGATGAGGACGACAACCACCAACAGTGCCGCTCCGATACGTTTTCCGATTTTCATTTTCTCATCACTTCTTGAGTATATTCCTGTTCACTAGGAGATGGGATAAATCTATCCTGGATTTGCTATTCTGGATGACACATTTTTCTTGATTCAAAAACCCGCTTTTCTGTCCGGGGGACGGAGTACTGATTACACAACTAGTACTTCGACGGTTGAATGGCAGGGGGACAATGCTTCCCACACCGCTCACAGCGCACCGGATATCCGGGCGGTCTTAGCCGGAAAAAGAACCAGCCGGAACCGGAAAACCCAGACCTTGGTATCCGGTAAAAAAATCAGGAGCGGGTATTGTACCGTGCATTCCGCCCGGCAAGTTTTTTTTCCGATAGCATCACGACGGGGATTTTAGGAAGTATCTTTTCTGAAAAAAATGAGTGGGTACATTATTTTAGATATAGGTGGGTGTTATAATCCCCTTCTCTTTCTTTCTGCTGCAATGGGGCTTGGTCCGATCTCTTTTACGGTGTTGA